>JAJZAF010000029.1 GCA_021799595.1 bacterium
CCAACTGTCGAGGCACTGACAGAATAGCCATAGTCCCGTTTTAAAATGACCGCTAGCTTGTACTTGGAGTACTCAGGATTGGTCCTCCGCAGTGTACGGATCGCATCGACTACCGGTATAGGTATCAAAGGTTGACGAACTAACTTTGGACGATGCGAGCGGCTTTCTAAGCTCCTAAGTCCTTCTAACTTTACCCGGTTAAGATAACGGTAAAAGGTCTGATGGGCAATGCCGTAGTAGCGACAGGTTAACCTGGGGCATTGCAGCCATGGGTCTCATAGAAGTCTATCCAAGCCAGTCTCTGCTTAGCTGCCTTGCTTCAGGCGGTGGTATTGCTAATACTGTTTAATCCCGGTACCTCAACACCAATCCGGGCACTTACTCCTGTGTGTCTCATTGCAGCCTCCTAGAATCTAAATTATATTCTAGAAGTGGCGCTTATCTATCTGAACCTGGACATTATTAAAGTCTTCGTATGAATCTATGGGCTTTATCTTCATAATGACTTAGATGCCCCCTGTGGCTTTGCGATGTTTCTAGTACAACAATTACCAACGTGATGTAGAAAAAGTTCAAATATGAAAAGCTGGTTAATCTCAAACCAACTCAGTTCAAACGTTTAAATGGTACACCACAGTCCGAGAAGTCAGAAACTCTATTATTAGGAACTTAGGCTTTGCTTTATCTGTTAGCTAGGTATTTTGCTACTACCCACTAACTGTTCCCACTATATTTGTTTCTATGAAGGATACCACAAATTTGGTATTGACTAGTACATATATTAGTAATACCATGTATATATGACTAAAACTATTCTCAACATTAAGACCGACCCTCAAACTAAGCTTCAAATCCAGGAGTTTGCTGCTGAGTTAGGAGTACCGGTTAGTGTTATTATGAATGCCCAAATTAAACAAATGTTAAGAGATAGGAAGATAGTACTAAGTACTGAGCTAGAACCTACACCATATTTAGTAAAAATTATGGAGCAAGTCGAGAAAGACTTGATAGCAAATAAGCATATGACTAAAGCTATGAACGCTAAAGAAGCCGTTGCCTATCTTAAATCACTATGAAGGTAAAATTTCAGAAAAGTTTTACTAGCCAATTTAAGGAGCTTTCCAAAACTCAAAAACGGTTAGTTACAGATGCTATAGAACTTTTTACCGAAGACCCTATGCACGATAGCTTGCGAAACCATCCATTAAAAGATAAATGGGCCAACTACCGTTCAGTTACAGCAGATGATGATTTACGATTACACTACCGAGTGATTAATAAAGACACTGCTCTATTTGTCGCAGTAGGCACACACGACGAGCTTTACAGATAGGTGCTGTAACCTTAGTCCGATGAGTTAGAAATGTTTAGCATTTTTATATAGTAGTGCAACAAAAATACAGGCTGGATATTAGTCTATTCACCGTTAGTTTGCTAAGAGTTAACTAAGCATCTGGTGAAGTGGACTGCAAGACTATACCATTCCCGTCGGGGTCATTGAAGGTTACAAATTTTCCCCATTGCTGTTCTTGGATTCCACCGTCAATCTTAACGCCGTTCTCTTTCAGGGTTGCAACGTCAGCCTCAAGATTTGTTGTTTCTAGCACTAGGCCTTTTGTAGAACCAGGTTTCATGCTGTCGAACCACGTTACGAAAGTAATTGAAGTCTCTTTTTGGCTTTACCTCAACCCAACGCTGATTAGGTCCCATTGGATTATCGCGGACTAACTTAAAGCCAAGTTTTTGGGTGTAAAAGTCCTTAGCTATATCTTGGTTGGCAACTGATAGTGACAATACTTTAATTTGTGAGATATTCATGCCTATATTTTATCAGAAATAACTGATTTAACATGTATCTGTATCAGTCCATAACAACTCTGGTCACAAAACCACTATGAAAATATATTAGCTACTAAATTTCTCTGATGGTACACCTTCCAGTTACCACTTGGAACCGCCTCAAGAGCGAGTTACTTCGCTGGCACGAGACATTTGAAGTATCACCTCTGCCAAATTTAGCACAGTAACTACCGTACTGGATTAGAACCTTAACAATTATTTCCAATTAGACGGCCATATCAGACAAATCATTGATTCGTATGATAATATATGAATATGCGTTCAAGTCTTCAAAGAATAAAGTCTGAGCTACAAGATAGTCAAGCTATTGAACTTTGCGCTTTACAATGTGGGACCATTGGTGATGGGACTAAGTTAAAAATCTGTTACCTGCTTCGTCATCACCCAGACCTTAATGTTTCAACGATAGCTGAGTTAGTAGGTACGAGCGTATCTAACACTTCACATAGCCTTAATCGATTGAAGGCAGCTAAATTAGTCGAAGGACGTAGGTGTGGACAGACCATCTGCTATTCTCTTAAACCAGATGCCTTTGTGAATGTAATGAATGTTATAGGGGGGTAAACATGTGTCCATCATGCCGATAAACTAAAGATAGCAAGACTGCCCAACATTACTAGGGGCAGTCTTGCTTTAATAAAAGTAGAGAATTATGCCTAAGATTAAAATGTACACGACTCACACTTGCCCATACTGCATGATGTTAAAAAAGTACCTAAGCGACCACAACGTTAGCTATGAGGAAGTCTTTATTGATGATGACCCCAAAAGTGCAGTTCAAGCATTAGATACTTGTGGTTCAATGGCAACACCTTGTAGCCATATAACATTAGACTCTGGCGAAGAAGTTAAAATACTGGGTTTTAATAAACCTAGGTTTGACGAGGTTCTGTGTCTGGCATGAAAGCTAGCTGGAACAATAAAGTTATAGCGGAGGCAGATAAAGACAAGCTGATATATATTGAGGGCAACTGGTACTTCCCACCCAGCTCGATTAAAAAAGAACATTATAAACCGACTAGCCAACACTCAGTTTGTTACTGGAAGGGTTTAGCAAGCTACTATGATGTGGACGTGGATGGTCAGCTTAATAATGGTGCGGCATGGTACTACCCCAAGCCGACACGACTATCTAAGAAAATTGTTAAAAAAGACTTTAGTAATTATGTTGCATTTTGGCACGGTGTAAAGGTGGAGGAATAAAATGGCTAAACACTATGACTTAATTGTTCTTGGTACCGGGAGTGCTGGTTATCAGGTGGCTATTAAAACAAAAGAAGCCGGTTGGAATGTTGCAGTTATAAATGATGGATTATTCGGCGGAACATGTGCTGTCAGAGGCTGTATACCGAAGAAAGTCTTGGCTGGAACGGCAGAGGTTATAGACATCAACAGGCGCTTAAATGGACTGAGTATATTCAAGAATAAGCCAGACGCTGACTGGCAAGAACTTATCAAGTTTAAGCACACTTTCACAGACCCAGTGCCATCAGAAACCGAAAAAGCCCTTAAAGAAGCTGGTATAGATGTTTATACTGGCAGTCCACGCTTTACCGGCAACTTACAAATCGAAGTAAACGGCGAACAACTTGAAGGAAAGAAGATTCACATAGCAGTCGGTGCTAAGCCTGCTAAGCTGCCGATTGAGGGTTTTGAGCATCTAATAACAAGTGATGACTTTTTAGAACTAGATAATCTGCCAAAACGAGTAATATTCGCCGGTGGTGGATATGTGTCGTTTGAATTTGCCCATATAGCCGCTAGGTTTAATTCTGGAGTAACCATACTTCATGGTGACGACCACCCCTTGCCAATGTTTGATTGGGATATAATCCAAACACTTATTGCTGCGTCTAAGATAGTGGGTATCAACGTAGAGTTTAATGCCAAAGTCCAAAAGATAGAGAAATTAGATAATGGCTATAGGGTTACAACTGCGGACGGCACGACTTACGACGCTGATTTAGTGGTTCATGGACTGGGCAGACCGCCAGCTATTGATGAACTGAATCTAGAAGCTACGAATGTGGAATATGACAAGCGTAAAGGTGTTCTGGTGGATGACTACTTCCGTAGTGTGTCAAACCCTGATGTATACGCTGCTGGAGACGCTGCCTCAGCAGGACCACCGCTATCGCCTGTAGCAAGGGTTCAAGGTGGAATCGTAGCCGATAACCTCCTAGGCAAAGAGCATAGACAGCCAAGCTATCTATCTACGCCTAGCGTAATATTCACTACGCCAACAGTGTCTAAAGTCGGCTATCTAGAACAGGAAGCCAAGGATAATGGCATAGATTTTGAGGTAGTTAATACCGACTTAACCGGTTGGTTCGATAGTAAACGTTTAGGATTGAAATATGCCAAGAGTAAAGTCTTAGTTGAAAAAGACACGAATAAAATAGTCGGCGCTCACTTGATTGGCAATCATGTCGAAGATTTGATTAGCATATTTAGCTTAGCTATAGAACATGGCCTAACTACCGAACAGCTAAAGACACCGATTTTCGCCTTCCCGACTACCAGTGATGACATGAGGTACATGTTCTAGTCATGGCCAACTCGCAGAAAATTGTATTTGTATATAACACCAAAGGCGGTTTTATGCATTCCATGTCAGACTTGTTCCGTAATACTACAAAACCAAGTGATAACCCCTGTAAATTATGTTCCTTAACGTATAACGGTGCATTCATGAAGAAAATGTGGAAGGAATATGTTGCTAGCTTAGGTATCGAAACAGCTTTCCTGCATAAAGATGAGTTTCAAGATAGATACCCAGACTATAAAACAGCCTACCCTGTTGTTTTGCTAGTTAATAACGGTAGCCTTACAAAACTTGTAAGCGACAAAGATTTCAAAACCATGAATGACTTAACTGATTTGATTAAATTACTGAGTGAAAGGCTTACGGATGAGAAATAAAAATACGAAATTCTCGGAGGAACAAACACGATCATGATTATTCATGCCCTAGCCCATGCTCTATCCACGTCCTTCGCAATGGGTTGGGAGATACTGTGGCCCCTGATACTTGGCTTTGGTTTAAGCGGTGCTGTTCAAGCAGTAGTATCGCACAAGCAAATGAGTAAATTACTGCCAGACGACAGCTCAAAGACTTTAGTGAGAGCTGCTGGACTAGGTGCAGCGTCTTCATCATGCTCTTATGCTGCGGTAGCATTAGCTCGGTCAATCTTCCGTAAAGGAGCTGACTTTACCGCAGCTATGGCTTTTGAAATAGCTTCAACCAACTTAGTAATAGAGTTAGGTATTATTATGGCTGTCTTGCTTGGTTGGCAGTTTACTGCAGCCGAGTTTATCGGTGGTCCACTAATGATATTTATACTGGCTATATTGTTCCGTTTGTTCCTCACACCTAAGTTAGTAAACGCTGCTCGTAAACGAGCCGAGAAGGGTCTTGCAGGTCGTATGGAAGGGCATGCTGCAATGGACGACATGGCTGTTGAGGGCAACGGTTCAATCTGGTATAAACTGCGTTCAGAAAAAGGAATTACAGCCACCAGCCACTTCTTTATTATGGACTGGGCTTCTATTTGGACGGATATCGTACTGGGCTTGCTTATTGCTGGTGCTCTAGCAGCTTGGATACCGCAGTCGTGGTGGAGAGCATTTTTCTTCACTAATAATCACACATTAGCGGTCATTTGGGGTCCACTGATAGCACCACTTATTGCAGTATTATCCTTTGTTTGTAGTGTCGGTAATGTGCCACTTGCTGCTGTTCTGTGGAACGGAGGTATTAGTTTTGGTGGGGTTGTCGCTTTTATCTTTGCAGACTTGATAGTTTTCCCAATACTTCGAATTTACAAAAAGTATTACGGCATAAAAATGGCAGCTTTCTTGTTCGGTGCGTTTTACGCAGCAATGGCTCTAGCTGGATACTTAGTTGAGGGAATATTTGCCATACTACAGCTAACTCCTCATGTACGAAACGCTAAGGTGCTAGAAGCAAGCATAACGTTTAACTACACGACTGTCTTAAACATAATATTTCTAGCGATTGCAGGAGCTTTGGTGTATAGGTTCTTAAAAACTGGTGGATCCATGATGTTAAAGATGATGAATAAAAAGGAGGCACATGTTCATGAAAGCCAAGCCTAAACTATATCAGTGTCCTGAGTGTGGTCTTCATTATAGGGACATAGCTGCCACTAAAAAGTGCCAAGCATGGTGTACTAAATATAAGAGCTGCAACCTAGAGATCGCGAAACTATCGGGGGAAGCCAAAGCACATAAACGCCTTACGAAATTAAAAGCTAATTAAACGAATTTCAGTGCAGTTATATCACAGTTCCTCTATTCCAGGCCCACAGTACCCCGACCGTCAGGTCGTTGGGCAGAATGGCCTTCCCGGCATCTTCTTGCTCCTGTGTTAAGTCACCAAGTATCATAGAGCTTAATGCCAACCATCTATCGGCGTAA
>JAJZAF010000030.1 GCA_021799595.1 bacterium
ATTCTTTTTCTGTCAGTTCTATTGTTTTTGGCACTAACTATTCCTCCATTATTTAATCCATGGAGGATAGCAAAACCGGACATTTCTATTTTGGAGAATTCAGGACATTTCTATTTTGGTGCGACACACCAACCTCGTACTATTGACCAAGCCTTATATTTTTGTTATATTTCTAGACTTATTAGACGAGGTATTTGGAGCTATTCGTAAACCAAGCATATTAGACACTTTCCCATTGTTTTACGAGGAATTATTACCCTCACCTGTTAGCACTAAACGAATTCGCCGTTTACACGGATCAACTTCTTAGTAACAAACGTATCGGCATCGTTTTATTGGGCCTTGAGGCGGACCTTTTCCACATTTTTGTGCTTTTATCCACTCGTATAATTTCTTGGTGTATGTCAATATGTTGACATGGTATGTGTATACTGTGGTAGTCTTACTCAGGTTACAAACTCTCGTTCCCAGAAACGCAATAACGGAGTATGGCGGCGACGGCGATGTCTTCATTGTCAATCTATTTTCACTTCTCTAGAAACAGTTGACTATGCCCAAGTTTGGAATGTTCAGTCAATAAAAGGAACTTACACTCCTTTTTCGCAAGACAAATTGTTCCTCAGCATCTGGCAGAGTTGTCGACACAGAGCTACTGCCAAAGAAGACGCTCGGCAGCTTACTGATACCGTTATGGAGAAACTTCGGTTAAAACAGCAAAGGGGGATACTTGCTGTTTATACTGTTATTGATGTAGTCCAGGTTGTTCTTAATCGATTTGATAAAGCTGCCAGCGTGTACTATGCAGCTCGGCACAGTCATAAGCCTTAGTCTTTAGCCTCACGTACTTGGATCTGCTTCGGTAGTAACTGTTTTACCACTCTTAGTAACTGTCGCCTTTTCTGTTACGTCAAAGTGGCTTAAATAGCGCCGAAACATTAGTCTCGTTTGAGAGTTGAATGCTGCAAGTGAGCCATAGATGATACTTGTTACCGGCAGTAGCAGCCATTGGGCCAGCATAAAAACAGATCGGTAGCGCTTGTGCCGTGCTGGCCGAGGCGGCAAGGTGACGAGACAGACATACAAAGAAATAAGAAGGGTGGCAAGACTGATACGTTGCACCCTGCTCACTATAAGGGGTAGTTCATTGGCAGCCAGATTCTGAGGTTTCAGAAGTGGCGGTATAAAAGCTGCGAAATATATAAGTAATGTACTGGTAGCCCAGGTAACATGATCGCTGAGCGTACGTAAGAGTTTAGCAAGTACATCGATCTTGGGAGCAGTGCCTTTATGCCAAAACCCTTTGTCGGCAATATAGGCGATATCTGAGGCTCCATATGTCCACCGGCGTAGTTGGATAAATTGTGCTTTTAGTGTGCGCCAGTAGCCTTCGACATGTACAGCATCTTGGTAAATTGGTACCCCGAAGGGGTATACTCTGTAATCTCCATCGTAGCGGAAATATGAACGCCAGAATTGATGACCGTCTTCTACTACTGTGCGTGTGCTCCAAAAATCTGTATCAATTAATGATTGTAAGGGTTGAGCATGAGCAGAAAAATTACGACTAAGATGGGGTCGTTGTGTATTAACGATATAAAATAGGTTATTGCCGGTTGCAACCACCCTCGTCATAGTAGGCGCATCCCAGATGTTATTTGTATACATGGCAATAGGCTGATATGACGCCCGTAATGGGTTCGGTACAACACAGTATAAATAGCTTAGTGCAGCAAAATAGCGTTTATCTGGTCGGTTATCAGCGTCAAGAGTAGTTACTAAAATTCTCGTAGGATCGAGTCTTTGTTTTTTAACATAGCGCTTTAAGTAACGGCCAGCATAGGAGATATTGCTCCCCTTCCCTATAATCTCTCCTGGCCGATTGGCAGGATGCCTGACTGCTGCCGCATATAAGAAATTATCTCCGTAAAGCTTCAATAATTCATGAACCCGATCTGCAGAAGCCTTCCCCGCTCTCCCCTCGTAAGCCAATAGTAGGATCATCTGCTTTTTGTCATAGCCACTATTCATAACTGCCTGGATAGTTGGTTCCAGAACTTCTCTACTTTCATTAACCGTCGCAATAATAACCGCATGATACAGTTCAGATGGTTTTAGCGGCAGTTTACGTTTATCCAGTAGCCGAAGATTCTTTAAATGCCATTTAGGCCGTTCTATTGCTTGTTCAGTCGGGTGACCAATTTCAATATCCGCTGCTAAGCCAAGCCAATCGAGCCGTAATTGCTTCCTCATAGTGAAAAAACCGGCGATAGCTCGTGTGGAATATGCTAATGAACGGACAAAGAAAATAAGGAGATAAAGTAGAACAAAGAAAACAGCAAAGGTCACGTTAATAAGTGCCAGGAGAAACGGGAGAAGTAGCAAAGTATAGCTGATCGCGCCAGGAAGTATCTCAAAAAAACGGTAGTGCCCGTGGCGGTCTCTTTCAAACGGTATTTCAAGATCGGTCATGTTCCACCCTAATGGAGTACGAGTAAGGCATTGCTTACGATGGCTGTTAGTAATAAGAGGAGTATGCCAAGGTATAGAACTGACACCGCAAGCTGTCGATGGATCTTATAGGCTTTCACGCTTAAGGTGCTATGGGTGACGAGAACAATGATGGCAAATACCACGAAGCTGAACAATTCTAAGGTACTTCCTGCCTGATAAGCGCTTAACCCTAGACTCGGACGGTACTGGACAATGTAGCCGCCGCCATGGCTAGTGCTTAACCTGAGCAAAATATAGATACTATCCGCTAATGCTAGAAAGACATTGATGCTGAACAACAAAAGAATAAAGTGATCATGAAAATACTTCTTCGGAGTCATCATAGTATTAACATTTATTGTATCATCTTACCCCGACGTTGTAGCTTATCTGACCCACACTCACTTTTTATGAGACTCTTCAAAATTATGCGTAAACTCTTAATTGTTAACGTGCTGGCGCTATAGATCCTAACGTAAAGTTGAATGTTGCTATATGAGTGTTGGTGCAGTGTTCTAGACGAACTTAGGAACTATTTTGCTGCGGCCTTGTGTAGAATAGAGGAAGCATATGTTTGATGGGGTAAGCCCTCTTCTATAGCCTTTGCTCTTAACTTATATAGATCTTGTTGCGACAACCTAATACTAATATTCATTGTCTTATTAAGCGTAGCCTTTGCGGCAGCCTTGGCTTTAGTAGATTCCTTGTTGAAGCTAGAGACAGCTACAAGCTCGTCTGCCTCATAGGCATCAAAAAGATCTTGTTCGTCAGCATCTAAATCATAATCTTTCATTATCTTTCTCTTCTCAAATATTTACGTGTGGCCTTTCTGCTAGGAATGATTGTCTTTTAAGAAAGTTTTATCCTTATCTTCAACAAATGGTACTAAGTAGACGTAGTCCTCAACCTTTACAAAGTATATTTTCTGATTGCCATACTTTAATTTATTAGGATCTTCAAGCGTTTCTAGTAGGTTACCTTGGTTAATTGCATCGACTACTGCCTCAAAACTTATTTCTCTTTCAAATTTCAGTTTAGCATTCTTTTGCTGATTCCAATCGTATGGCTTCATATTGGTATTTTATTACAATACGCATGTTTTATAATTTGTGGATGTTTTTTAAGCTATACTTCGCCAGTTAATACTGGTCCTGGAACAACCTTCCAGCACCAAGCTATGGGACGGCACCAAGTTCTCTCGGAACTGACCTTAAGTTCGGACTGAGATTGTTTGCCTAGTAGCCAGGCTACAAACCGGTCAAGTAGCCGGCCTCTCTTTTGAGTCTCATGCCTTAGACTATGGCCGCTGGTGCAGTTAACACATAGCCATCGCTGAGTGCCCTTAGCTGCCTCACCACGCTTTTGCATTGGTTGGTGGCAAGCAGGATACCATCTTCTGTAAACAGTTTTTCATGAACTTAGGGTAGCAACCCATAAATTACAAGCAAATAACGGGGTTTAAATAGCTAAAAAACCTCCACGTTTTTGCCGCTTAGTCACATTTTATAAAATAATTCACAGCTATCAATTACGATAAATGGTTCTAATGTCCACAATGCTCTCATCTGTGGTGCACCATTCTAGACGAAGCCAGGAACGATCTACTCAGATATTAAGTAAGATAAACCTTTTCATTCTTAATTAATCTGAGTGTCAATATAGATAAATTTATCTTGACAACGTATGCATTTACAGACTATAATGTAGGCATGAATAGCATTCAGTACACTATAAGATCAATCCCCCCTGGGTTAGATAAAGTCCTACGCCAGAAGTCTAGAGAAACCGGTAGAAGTCTAAACGATGTAGTTATCTCTACCCTAGAAAGAGGTTCGGGAGTTACCTTTAAGACCAAGTTTAGGGATCTTGATTGGTTTATAGGTAGTAAGTCTTTATCCCATCATTTTGATAAAAGCATGGAATGGCTAGATAATCTTCCCAAGGATATGTAGTGACTCTCAAGCTAGCCCTCGATACTAACGCCTATAAAGCCCTTGATGATGGCAACCCAAAAGTTGCAGATTTCGTACAGAATAGCCCCCAACTTGGACTACCAATAATAGTATTGGGTGAACTTTACTATGGTATATTCTCTGGTACTAAGCAGGAAAATAATTTATTAAATCTTAATCGGTTTTTATCGACTCCTCGTATTGAATTGCTTCAGATAAGTGAGGCCACTGCTCGTATATTCGGTGAAATTGCTAGCGAATTACGTCAAAAAGGTAGGCCTATACAGCAAGATGATATGTGGATTGCCGCTCTGTGTAAACAATATACCTACACACTGATAACCGCCGATAGAGGTTTTGCTGCAATAACGGGCCTAGAGGTTATAGGTTTTAGGTAACCTATCAATGATAATAAATGGTGCACTGTTTTAGGCAAAGTCAGAACCGCACTAGGTGAGACCTTATATATAAGTGTCAAGTCTTTTGTGGACTATGTCTCCCAAAAACTAGTACCTGACTTGACCAAATTAGTCCCCGTAGTGAACTACCTCGGACTAAAGTCCTAGGCTTCTCTGTTTCGGCATACTGGGGTGGTCTCTTTGATTCTCAATGTATAACTTGACACGAGTTTCGCACTTTGAACCTTAATCCCGCATACTTGTAGCAGGGCTCTAGCCCTGCGAAAAAGTAAGCAGGAAAAACAAACATGTCTCGTTCAAA
>JAJZAF010000012.1 GCA_021799595.1 bacterium
GAATGAGCAGTACAGCTCACGAGAACATTTTGAACGAGACATGTTTGTTTTTCCTGCTTACTTTTTCGCAGGGCTAGAGCCCTGCTACAAGTATGCGGGATTAAGGTTCAAAGTGCGAAACTCGTGTAATATAGACAATCAAAGTGAATGATAGTAAGCCTAATAACATCCTCATTATGAATGAGTGTGCCGTTTGAGGACATCTTAGAAAAATAACTGTCATTGGTGAAGTACAAGATAGTCTGTGGCATAAATTAAACTTCCCACGAGCTCACGCTCGGGTAACTGCGGCGGCAGGATTAGACAAAACAAACGACAAGTTTAACAGACTTATCGAATCTGTTAACTATAACTTCGCTGATACCATAGTATGTATTGAAGACCACGAAAACGCTTGAAGAAATTGCATTAGCGAACCATTTATAGCCTTGACTAAGAGCGTAACGATACAGAGTGTGGTCAGATAACCGTCTTTCTACTACAATAAGCCTTATGTTTATTTCATTGCTTGTCTGGTGGTATGGTCACGGCTGGCAGCAAGTTATGCAGAGCATTATGCCACGCACCAGGAATGTGGCGGCTAATTTTTCTATACTTCAGCTGATACGCACACTGTTTGCTCCTTGGAAACGGATCATTACATTTCCCGGACGCAGTCTAGAAGAGCATCTGAGAGCTGCAGCAGATAACGCGTTCGGTCGAGCTGTCGGCTTCGTGGTGCGTATTTTTGTTCTAGCGGCTGGATTGATTGTAGTTCTTGCCGTTTTTCTTTTCAGCATCATTGAAGTTGTTATCTGGCCGCTCTTACCGCTTGCCATACCAGGTTTTGTAATTGCTGGATTTATGCTATGAAACCACTTATAGACTTTTCTTCTCCCCGATATAAAGCAGCTCGCTATAGTACACATATTGGCCGTAAGGGCTACATTGGTCTCATAACTAGCGGCTCAATTTGTCTATGTATTGCTTTGGTACTTATCTTTTTGAAACCAATCGCTCCAGTTGAAGGTATTTTGGCAGCACTGGCTCTTACTTGCTTCCTGCCAGCTATCTGGTGGAAACAATATTTATCAATTCTACCACCGAGCGGCAGTGGTCTAACGGATCGACTGGATAGATCAGTGCTCAGTCTGCTGACGGCCAAGATGGAACTTAACCCACGTTTACTCTGGCAGGTACTACAAGGTAACTGGCAGGCCATCTTCTTCACGAACCATTTGCTTCTTAACAGTGACCAGATAATAACTTGTCTCAGCACCGATCCAACTATCGTCAGTCAGATATTCACGATTGCAACAAACCTTGCCGACGAGCACCAAACAGAGACCATTGAGCTTGGTTTCGTCATAGCTGGACTCTTTTTAATCACGCCTGAACTAAACCAACTGCTCACCAAGCAGCGCATGCAAGCTGAGGACATTAAGGCTATTGCCGACTGGCTCGGTCGCAATCTTTCTCAAGCCACACAGACTCCTCGCTATTCAGGCGGTATTGGACGCGATTGGGTCTTTGGCTTTACGCCACTGTTAGATAAATTAGGAGACAATATAAGCCTTGCTATTCATGGAAGAAATAGCCATTTTGATTGGCTGGCTCGCTCGCCGGGAGTGCAAGCAATTGAAGCCGCTTTTAATAATCGGTCGACAGCAATTGCGGTCGTCGGACCCACCGGCATCGGTAAAACCTCCCATGTTTACGCGCTTGCCCAAGCCCTGATGACCGGTAACAGCCCTGAAAGTCTCCGTTTTCACCAAATTATTGGCCTCAATGCGATGACGATTACCTCGATAGCTCGTAGCCCCGGTGAACTGGAAGGTATTATGATCAGGCTCGTCAATGAGGCCGACCGGGCAGGTCATATTATTCTTTTCTTAGATAATGCCCAACTTTTTCTGACCAGTAGCGCCGGTGCAGTTGATATCAGTCAAATATTACTTTCCATCATTGAAGCCAGCAGCGTACCACTTATCTTAGCCTTGACACCGCATGACTATCAGAGTCTGAAGGCAAACAATCCAAGTCTGGCCGGCCTACTGACACCGGTCATGCTGAGTGAGATGGCAGAACCGGATGTTATGCGAGTGCTAGAAGATACCGCCAGCGGTCTAGAGTTTCGCTTCCATAGCCTTATAGCTTACGAAGCCATCAAGGAAGCGTATTCCTTGAGCGGCCGCTATGATCAAGATGAAGCTTATCCAGGAAAAGCTATCAAGCTTTTAGAACAGGCAGTTAATCACGCTGACCACGGTATTGTTAGCCGAGAAAGCGTTGACCGCGCCATTGAACAGACATATGGCGTTAAAGCTTCAACCGCCGAGCCAGCGGAAGCCGACGCACTTCTCCACCTGGAAGATCTCATACATAGGCGCATGATCAACCAGAATCACGCCGTTCACGTCGTAGCCAGCTCACTGCGTCGAGCCCGGGCAGGCGTCACTAATCCCAATCGTCCCATCGGCAGTTTTTTGTTTCTCGGTCCAACTGGTGTCGGTAAGACTGAGCTCGCCAGATCAATTGCTGCCATCTATTTTAAGACCGAAACAAGCATGATCCGCCTAGATATGAGCGAATACCAACAGCCTGATGACGTGCAACGATTGTTAGAAACAGGTGTAACTAAGCATAGCAGCTTGCTCATGCAAATAAGGCAGCAGCCGTTCAGTGTGGTACTGCTCGATGAAATTGAGAAAGCCAATACAAATATCTTAAATCTGTTGCTACAACTGATTGATGAAGGTCAGTTAACTGACTCCTCGGGTCGATCAGCTTCATTTAAAGATTCAATCATTATTGCTACTTCAAACGCTGGGTCTGAGACTATTCGCCAACGAATTATGAGTGGGCAAAGCTTAGAAAACTTCACTAAAACCTTCAGTGATGAATTGATTGCTTCCGGCCAATTCAAACCCGAACTAATTAACCGTTTCGACGAACTGGTTCTATTTCGACCGCTCACTCCTGAAGAACTGGCACAAGTGGTCAATCTGATGCTTGGGGAAGTAAACAAAACACTGTCTGCTCAAAATATATCCGTTGAGCTGACACCAACAGCAATTGCAAAAATTGTCGAGGTTGGCAATGATCCGCGCCTCGGCGCTCGGCCAATACGCCGGCAGTTACAGCGCACAGTTGAGGACACGCTCGCCCAGCTTATACTCGAAGGCAAGGCTCAGGCTGGTGATCATGTTATTATGGACACTCCCGACCTTAAGTTTTAAGAAATCTTAGTGCCTACAGCTTCACCTTTGACGAGACGCAGGAGGTTGTCTTCTTGCATGCAATTACAAACGACAATCGATTTGTGTTGTTCCATAGCAAGTCCGATAGCTGCTTTGTCCATGACCATGATAGAATTGTCTTCCAACGCTTCTTGATAAGAAACAGTATCGAGCTTGGTGGCATCAGGAAATTGAGCCGGGTCTTTATTGTATACACCCTCAACTTTAGAAGCCTTCACAACCGGCTCGCAATCTAGTTCCAGCGCAAAACTGACTGCTGCCGTATCGTGTGTCACATACGGTCGGGCAGTACCTCCAGCCACGATAACAACACGTTCTTTTTGTAAGTGCTTTTCCGCTAACCTGTACGAATATGACTCAGCAACTTGTTGTGCAAAAATATTACTGAGACAGCGAGTCTTAAGTCCGTTGCTCTCAAATATGTCTGTCAGGGCCATAGAGTTCATTAGACCACTGAGCATACCCATTTGATCGGCCGTCACTCGTTTAATGCCATGGCCGGCTAGTTTCGCACCACGCACCATATTGCCACCACCAATTACCATGACCACCTGGCAACCTATATCTACCACCTTCTTAACTTCAGTCGCCAGGAATGAAGCAATCTCAGGATCCACGCCGAATTCGTATTTTCCGGCTAGCTGTTCGCCAGATATTTTAAGAACAATACGTGTATAATATGGCGCGCTCATTTACTAACCTAGTCTAGCAAATTGCATAAGTGAAAGCTATACTACCGAGCATGATCACTCTCTACTCTTGGAATGTAAATGGCATTCGGGCGGTCAATAAGAAAGGACTTTGGCAACTGTTTGTTAATCAGGCGAAAGCAGACATCTTGTGCTTGCAAGAAATTAAAGCTAAGGCTGATCAGATTGACGTCAATATCGACGGCTACAAATCCTTCTGGTACTCAGCTTTAAAGCCAGGCTACAGCGGAACCGCCATACTTTCTAAAATAGAGCCTGTCCAAGTAGTCTACGGTTTTCCAAAAAGTATTATTTCGAAATATAAGCTGACAGGTGATATTTATGGTGATCCGAACGAAGAGGGAAGAATCATTGCTGTTGAGTACTCAGACTTCTGGGTGGTAACGGTTTACACACCAAATGCAAAAGACGATTTAAGTCGCATTCCGCTTCGGTACAAACATTGGGATCCAGCCTTTTTAGCTTACTGTCAGAAACTGGAGGAAACAAAACCGGTTATACTCTGTGGCGACCTCAACGTGGCCCATACTGAAGACGACCTGGCTAATCCAGGACCAAACAGGGGGAAGAAAGGGTTCACCAATGAAGAGCGAAGCGGCTTCCAGGCTTTTATTGATGCCGGTTTTATAGATACTCTTCGGCTCTTTAAGACTGGCAACGGCTACTATACTTGGTGGAGTCATTTCTCAAATGCCCGGGCCCGCAACGTCGGTTGGCGGATTGACTATTTTCTTGTTTCTGCGAAGTTAAAAAATAAAGTTAAAGTCGCTGACATTCACCCTCAAATCTTTGGTTCTGACCACTGTCCCATATCTGTTACACTGGATCTATGAGTAAGCTCCAGTTGGTACGTTTTACGAGCAGCGATACGCTACTATTGCCGGGCCTACTTTACACGCCTGAACAACCGACAGATGAAGTAGCTTTGTGGCTACACGGCATGGGTGATAACGGTATATTTTATAGTCCACTACTTGTGAATGCTCTTGGACACAGCTTAACTGCTCATAACATTGCACTATTCGCTTTCAATAACCGAGGAGCCCATAATATGAAAATACTGAAGATAGACGACAAAAGTTTGCCTGAAGATGAAAGAAGTTATTTGGGAGGAACATATTATGAAAAGATTGCTGACTGCGTCTATGACATTAACGGAGCAGTCGCATACCTAAAGACGAGAGGGTTTTCTAAATTTTCACTTATGGGACATAGCACCGGGGCAAACAAAATCTGTGCCTACCACATGCGTGTTAAACAAAATCCATTCAGAAAATATTTGTTAGCCGGACCAGGAGATGATAGTGGCTTGCTCTATATAGAACTCGGAGAAAAGAAGTTCTGGAAAGCTCTGGCATTAGCTAAAAAATTCCTCGCCGTTAACCAACCAATGCATATTATGCCAAAGGTTAGCGGTATGCACCCTTTTAGCGCCCAAGCTGCAGCAGACATACTTGATCCTGACGGACCCTATAATACGTTTCCGTTTTACGAAGCTACCAAGAAACGGCTCGGACATAAACCGTTATTTCAAGAGTTTAAGAAAATTGACCGTCAGACGCTCATTATCTTTGGCCAAGAAGATGAGTACACCTTGACAACGGCAGGTGGAGCAAACAGCGCTTTAAGGATTTTACGAGAGAAAATGCCGAAAGTTACTCAAGCAAAATCCGAGTTCAAACTTATAGAGCAGAGTGATCACAGTTTTCACGGCGCAGAAACAGAGTTTGCAGAAACGGTTACAGCATGGCTCAGACAGTAGCCCGGCCGTTTGCCGTTTTTGATATCGATGGTACACTCATTCGCTGGCAGCTGTATCATGCTATGGGCGACGCTCTCGTTAAAACGGGTGCTGTTCCAAAAGCAAATTTTCAAATCGTGCGTGAAGCCCGTCTGAATTGGAAAAAACGGCAGGCTAGTGACTCATTTCAGCAGTATGAAGCAGCAATGGTAGCTCTATTTCAACAGACCTTGCACGGCCTTAAGATACAGGATTTTGAAAACGTCGCCCAATCCGTCTTTGATGAGTATAAAGATCAGGTATACACCTATACCCGTGATCTTATTCGAACACTGAAACAAAAAAATTATCTGCTCTTCGCTATTTCCGGCTCGCCAGACATTATTGTAGGAAAACTAGCTGGTTATTATGGTTTTGACGATTTTGCGGCTAGCCGGTATGAGACAAAACAAGCTATTTTTACCGGTCATGTAGATCTTGCTGTCGGTCAGAAAGAAAAGATCCTTAAGACTCTTATCGATAAGCATCAAGCCACCACGCATGGCAGCATAGCCGTTGGTGACGGAGAAGGGGATATTGATATGCTGGCCAGCGTAGAACATCCGATTGCTTTTAATCCTAGTCAGCAACTCATCCGGGTAGCGATGAAGCGGCACTGGCCAATCATTGTGGAGCGGAAAAATGTCGTTTATCGTCTTGATTATGTAGACAAGGCCTATCGGTTGAGCCTATGACAGAGCAAACTGACTATTGGCTCAAACAAGATAAAGCTCCTTTATTTTCCAACTTGCTGTGGAGTCGGCCAGAGCAGGTATCTCAAGCGGGCAAGTTGGTTATTATAGGAGGTAATGCTATGGGTTTCGCCTCCGTTGCTTTGGCTTATGAGACAGCAACAAAAGCCAGCATCGGCAGATGTCGGGTTCTCCTACCGGACAGTCTTCAAAAAGCTGTCGGTCAGGCACTCACAGAAGGTGAGTACGCACCGAGCAATCCAAGTGGTGGATTTTCCAGAAGAGCACTGAGTGATCTCGTCGCTGCCAGCACATGGGCAGATGGCATACTTCTTATTGGTGACTTCGGACGGAATGCTGAAACAGCAGTGTTATTAGAACGCTTCTTGCAATCTCCATTACAAGGTTGCGTAACGCTCACGAAAGATGGTCTGGATTACTTTGTGCAATCTCCACGGTCAATCTTGGATAAGCCAAACATAACCCTCGTGGCCAATTTCGGACAATTGCAGAAGCTTGCTACAAAAGTTGCCTTTCCTATCGTCTTCATGCAATCACTAGATATGCTCCATGTGGTTATGGCTCTGCATCAATTTACATTAACGTACCCGGCTGCCGTAATTACAATCTATGCTTCACATGTAATCGTCAGCTACCAGGGGAAAGTAAGTTCAACCCCCACCAATGATACATCATCCCTCTGGCAAACTCGGACTGCTACCTACGCAGCTGTCTGGCGTTTACAGAATGAGTTAAAGCCTTTTGAGGCTTTAACGACTGCCGTATTTGATTCCCTACAAAAACCTGAATAGTTATGAGCCAAAACGACGTATTCGTTTGCTATATTGTTTGAGTGCTGTTTCGAGATCTTTTTCCGTATAGTCCGGCCAGAGCTTCGAGTCAAACATAAGTTCGCTATAAGCGGACTCCCAAGTCATGAAGTTACTGAGACGTTGCTCACCTGAGGTACGAATAATAAGATCAGGTGGCGGAATATCGGGAGCGTAGAGGAACTTGCTTAAGAGCTCAGGCGTAATTTCTTCTGGAGGGAAGCCAAGTTCGGCAATTCGCTTTGTTGCATCTACAATTTCCTGCTGGCCACTGTAATCCAAACAGACAAGCAGGGTACCACGAGTGTTATTCTTCGTCTGTTCTTCAGCGTGATGAATCGCCCTTAGTAGAGCAGCTCCAAGCTTTAGCTTAGAACCGATAACCTGAAACCGGATATTATCCCGATCGAGTTCTTTGATCTCATGCTTTAAAGCCCAAGAGAGCAATTTCATAATGTCTCGGACTTCTTGACGCTCTCGTTGCCAATTTTCACTGGAGAAGACATAGGCCGATACATACCGCACGCCATGTTTCATAGCCGCCCTGGTAATGGTCTTCAGGTTGAGATACCCTTTTCTGTGCCCCTCAACAACCGGGAAGCCATGCTTGTGGGCCCAGCGACGATTACCGTCGAGAATAAGACCAACGTGAGTAGGGGTAGTAGTGATTGAAGAAGATTTAGTCATATATAATAGTATAAACGACAGCTCAAATAAATTTTATAATGACTCCATTATTGTTTCTTATTATAATCTATAATGTTTATAGGGGGGAACTACATGCATGCTGAGCAAGTATCGAGATTAAGCATAGCTATAATAGCTGAGCTTCTCCTGAGTGGAGACACAATTATTATTCAAGTAACAAAGGTCGGGGCATGATGCATAAACAGCACCTAACCAAGCTTTCTTCACTTTATATTTTTGGTATTGCTTTCGGCTTCGTGGAAGCTACAGTAGTATATTATCTTCGTCATCTCATGATCACACACGCAGCCTACACCACTCATTACAAGACACTCCTCAACCTCGGATTTATGACATTTATTAAACCCTTGAACGCTGTAACGGTCAATCCTCACATTTATCACGTCGAAATGTTTCGAGAAGCTGCCACTATTATTATGCTTCTTGCCATTTCTTTTATTGCCGGATCTAATCGCCGGCAACGTATCGGTGCTTTTCTTGTCAGTTTTGCGTGCTGGGATATTATGTACTATGTTTTTCTCAAAGTACTAGAAAACTGGCCGGCTACATTATTTACTAAGGACGTATTTTTTCTCATCCCAGTACCATGGATCGGACCGGTTATAACACCAGTTGTTATATCTACTATTCTGCTTATACTAGGTACCAAGCTTTACCTATCACCTCAGCACCATAAGCACTAAGCATCAACTAAAGGGGACTTGATGTGGTCTATTGTCCCGACTAGCACTATTTTCAGCGTGATGGGAAATTTTGGACATTTCAACTTGAATCTACCAGGTAGACGAAGAAAAACTTACAAAGCAAAACCGCCATACACTATTTTTCTAACCTATATCCTAACGCCACGTAGCTTAAAAATTATAGGTAATGCTCGTAATGTTTTAGTAAGCTGGGTAAGTGAAAGCACTTATGTTTTTAATAGGAGAATCAAGGAATATATCCAGACAAAAAAGCTTAAGTTAACGGCAGTGATATGGTGGGCGAGGAGGGACTTGAACCCTCACGAGCATAGAGCTCACCAGATTTTGAGTCTAGCGTGTATACCAATTTCACCACTCGCCCATACTAGTAGGAGTCCTTACTTATGGTTCAAGGGGTCATTGTACTATACTTACATATATGGGGCCAATGGTTCCTTGAGTTATTATTATGCCGAAGACTACATTCAGTGACAATCCAAACAATTCTTCATTTTCTAATGATGCTTCGCCTCATGATCGTGAAGCCGTTGAATTTATACGCGATAAAGTCGAGCGTCTCTATGCTCAAGAGTCTTCTGCCAAAGATGAGGTCGTGAGAATTAAGCCAGAACTGACCAGCAAACACCAGAAGTTCATTTCTCGTTTGCTCAACTCAGATAAAGACCTCGCTACTATCCAAACAGAGTGGCATGAATACTACCAGCATTTGCCCGACGCGGAGAAGCATAAAGTCTGGCAAGAGTTTTACGCCAGCCGGCCGCGGCTGAGCGCTCTATCAGAGCAAGCAATGCCGATTAAGGAACCGCCGCCGCGAGCTACTACGAAACGACGGAGTCAGCCTCGCCAGAAAAACGGCCCTAAACTACGTGATGTCCGTAGCGTCCAGGATATAAAACACACTATTCGACATAACGTCACGGCCGGTGGCAAGCTCGGTGCTAAACAACAACTACAATCTTTACTTTTTGGCCTCGGTGTTGGCACTATCGTTATCATTATCTTTATGTTTGGCTTTTTTAACGAAGTTGTCATTGCACCATTTATTCAGCCGAGTCGTGCACAAGCAGATACGCCACTCATTATCGGCAACTCGACCGTGGCTCCGACATCTGTACCCGAAGTGATTATTCCTAAAATCAATGTAGAAATTCCGGTGGATTACAGTGAGACATCAACTAACGAGTCAGTCATTGAGAGCGACTTAGAGGACGGTGTTGTACACTATCCAACAACTGTCCTGCCGGGCCAAGATGGTAATGCTGCCTACTTTGGTCATAGTAGTAATAATATTTTTAATCCTGGTAAATATAAGTTTGCCTTTGTACTTCTCCATACCCTCGTTGACGGAGATACATTTTATCTGACCTACAATGACAAAGTCTACATATACAAAGTGATCAGCCATACTGTAGTCAATCCGAGCGATGTCAGTGTCCTCGGTCCGGTTTCTGGCCAGACCGCCACGGCCACTCTCATTACCTGTGATCCTCCTGGCACAAGCATTAATCGCCTTATCGTCGTCGGCCAACAGATCAGTCCAAACCCCAATACCAATACAGCGGCTGCGACAACCTCGGCGACAGATAGCTCTCTGCCAGGACAACTACCCGGTAATGGTCCGACGTTGTGGACCCGTTTCATCGATACACTCTGGGGCAAGTTACTAACAACAGCCGTTATACTCTTAGCGGCTTTATGGCTACTAAGAAGTCTCAATCGCTATGCCAAGGAGATGTTGAAAAATTCAGCATAATGCTCATCTATAGATCTGGTGGAGTAAGCAGTGGCGTTGAGGTCAAACGAACTTTGTTAGCTTTGCTAGGTGCGAAAACGAAGACATACCGGTAATTAGTAGAGAAGGCTGGTAGATAATTGGGCAGGGCCGGCATGAGAACTTGTAAATTGGTGCCGTCATAATCGAAGACGATAAGTTTACCTGCGCTAATATAGGTGAGCCTATCGCCATCCATCCAGCTAGCGCTGACCTGCGGAGTATCGAGAGGATGGGGTATGGTATAAGTGTAGGCTTGCTGGTTCTGGATGTCATAGACAGCGAAAGTTGTGCCGTCTTCTACTGCAATGAATTGAGCATTGTCTGAGAAATTTAAGAAATTCGGGTTAGCCACCGTCAGTATTTGACTTGGTATAATATCCCCACTTTGATTAGTGTACTGGCTAATCGGGTTTTCATATATATATATCTGACCGCTACTGGTGCTGCCAGCAGCCACATAGAGATTGCCGCTATACGTTGTTAGGTTGAGTAGGTATGTCGGGCTAATAGGCAAATTGCGGATTACGATGGTCTGACTACCACTTAGAAGTTTCAATGCCACCTTCCCACTTGGCGCACCCTCATTAGTCACATAAAGCATGGTGTTCGACCCATAGGATTGGTAAGCCAACACACCACTCAAATATGGAGTGACAGTGTTGCCAGTAGCCAACCCGGCCGTAGTAAGTGTCTGAGCAGCACTGTTAAATATGTAGTAAAGATTATATTGCTTATTATTTAAACTAATTGCCGTAGGGTTGCCGTAGAGATTACTTAGGTTCACCGATTGGGACGGATTAGCGATATCAACCAGAATGTACTCGGTTTTACCATCGAATACGTGCGTCAATAGCACGTGTTGGTTGTCGTTAGCCCACTCGTCTAGTTGCCAGCTCTCAGAGATGTTGGCCTTGCTTAAGATATTACTTGGAATAGTAATGGTCGTCATCACCGGACTAGCTGGATTCTTAAGATTATAGAGATCGAAGTTAGTAATGCTACCGGGTTGTTCAACGAGCAGCCATTGTCGGTTCGGGCTTTGGGTAACGATAGAAGGAGCATTGGTGTAGGTGTGTATGGAGCTCGTTTCTAGTTTTTTCGGGAACAAAAGCGGGTAATCAAAGTGCTCCACTTCACCGGCGTCAAAGGTAATAACCCGCCGCCAAGGCCTGTAACCTGTTCTCGTCAACTTAACTGTATAGGAGCCAGAGGGTAAGTAAAGTCGGGTATTGGTAGTAGCAGCGTTTAGGGTACCGTTGATATAAATATTAGCCGGGTTTGGTTGACTAGATAAAAAGACCAGACCGTTTTGGATAACAGTATCGTTTTTGGATAATCCAAAACCATATGCCTGGTACACCAATACTAAGGTAGCAATGGTAATAGTAATTGCTACTAAAACATAACCGACCATCAATACAAGATGGTCCCTCAAGCGTTTTGTTGAGTCAAGATAATCCATAGTTTTATATAAATCTAGTATGACTAGTCTTGCCATCAACCACAAGAGGGTTTAAGATAGATAGCAGAATGTACTGTCTTTTAGAGATAGACAGTAGGTGCGAAGATAAAGATTATGGATAACGCAATAGAAATTCAAGGCCAACTTTACGATGGGATCAGTGGTAACCTATTACCGTTGACCAGACCTGAACAACCAACTCGATCAGTCGGCAACGACATACAGTACCCCCGACAAGTCCAACCACAGTCAGCTCGACCACCAGTTAATGACGTCGTTCCTCACCGACCTCAGCCAGCACCGGTACTGATGCGTTCAACTGTCACCAAACCTACGACAAGTCTTCGGCAAAATATACGGGTATCAGGTCAATCTAATCGACTTGTTGATCAAGTAATCACTAGGCCAGCAACGGCTACAGCCAGACGAGAGAATCCTAATCAGATGGCGCGTGAAATCCGGGCTGCTAATACTCCTCTGAGTCCAAGTGTTAGCCGGTTCAATACGCAAAGTATTAACACCCCCATGCAACCACCAGTTACTTCCATATCGCAGACAATGCCAACAGCAACACCGGTACCATCTGTTTTTCCATTACAGCCTGCCCAGCCACCTGTTACATCACAACCTGCGCCAAACGACGACGTTTTTTCAAAAGCGCTTCGAGCTGTTCATGAACCAGTTGCACAACCGAAGAAACGATCAAAATCTAAACGTCATGTATGGGCTATCGCTGCCGTGCTTTTATTTCTAGTAGTCGGTTCTGGCAGTGTATTTGCAGTGAAAGATCACGCCTTTACGCGCCTGGAGCTAGCAATCGCTTCTAGCACTGCCGGTTTTCAGGCCAACATTCCTGCTGCCAATGCCGCAGGTTATAGTCTTGCCCAATTCCACTATGCTACCGGTGTTTTCACCAGTCAATTCACTAATAAGAGCACTGGCCATAGCTATACTCTGACAGAAAAAAAAGTCGGTCAAGGCGGACAGGTCCTTTTAGCAACCTACGTCACCACGACAAGCCCGAATTACAAGATGATAACCATTGGTAACCAAGTTCTGTATCTATATGGAAATGGCACTGCTTCATGGGTCCGTAATGGCATATGGTACGAAATTTCCAGCAATGGTTCTCTTAGTCGATCCCAATTAATTGACCTGGTAAATAGTTTAGGCAAATAGTTGATGAGCGAGGTGCGCACCCGCTTTGCCCCAAGCCCAACGGGTTACATTCACGTCGGGGGTATTCGGACAGCTCTTTTTGCTTGGTTAACAGCTCGGCAAGCCCAAGGTCAATTCGTGCTTCGTCTGGAAGACACCGACAGAGAACGAGAGGTTACCGGTGCGGCTCAGCATATCGTCGATAGCCTTCATGCTCTCGGGCTAGACTACGATGAAGGACCGGGAATAGGCGGTCCTTACGGGCCGTATGTTCAAAGTGAACGCTTAGACATCTATCGTAGCTGGGCAGAAAAATTAGTGGCCAGTGGACGAGCCTACGTCGATCCGTACAGAACTGAGGAGGTTCAAGCTTTTCGAGAACAGGCAAAAATAAATAAGCAACCGTTCCTATTTCGGAATCATAGGCCAAATCAATCGTTTGTGTGGAATGGCCAACAGCCCTTACGCTTTAAAAGTGATCCTAAAGATTACCAGTGGCATGACATCGTCATGGGAGACCTTAAAAGTAGCCCTGAAGTTATAGATGACTTCGTCCTTATGAAAGCAGATGGTTTTCCAACCTATAATTTCGCTCATATTGTCGACGATTACGAAATGCATATTACTCACGTCATGCGTGGCCAGGAATTCTTAGCAAGCGTACCGAAATATCTAAATTTGTACGAAGCCTTCGGTATTCAACCGCCACAGTTTGCGACCTTACCGCATATTCTGGCCACAGAGGGCAATCGTAAATTGAGTAAACGTGACGGCGCTAAAGACATACTTGATTATGTTCGTCAAGGTTTTTTGCCCGACGCCCTTATTAGCTTCATAGCCACATTGGGATGGAATGACGGCAGCGAGCAGGAGATATTTAGTCGTACTGAATTAATTAATAAGTTCAGCCTGGGAAAGGTGCAGCGGAGCGGTGCCCATTTTGATGAACGACGCCTCATATGGGTCAACGGAACGTATATCCGGCAACAGTCCCTGCCAAAGCTCAAAGAAGCAGTGCAAAATTACTGGCCCAAAGAGGCGACTAGTTACCCGGATGATTATAAAGAAAAAGTTCTTGGCCTTGTTCAAGAAAGACTAAAGTATCTGGCGGAGCTATCTGATCTCAGTATTTTTTTCTTTGTAGATATACCGCCAGATAGATCCCTGATCGACAACAATAAGCAATTACGCGAACTGTCGGACGAAGAATTGAAGCAACTCCTCAATGCCGCCCGTGACATGTTGATAGAAAGCAATTTTACAGTAGACGATTTAAACCAGCGATTGAATACTTTGCTCGATCAATTAAGTCAGCCGCCAGCGATTCTTTTTAGTTTGATCAGAATTGCCGCCACCTCAGTGAGTGCCAGTCCCGGTTTAGCTGATACACTGAGCGTTCTTGGGAGAGAACGTACACTTAATCGCCTCAATACCTGGCTCAATATTTTATAGCATATTCTAAGTAAGCATGAGTATAATACCTATATGTCTCCCGAGAATACTCGCTTGCCAAAACAGACAGCTGACAAAATCCCTAGCTTTCAAACTCCCGAGGAAGCAGCTGCCCGAGATACTCTGGCAGAAGAAGCACAATTACCAATGGAAACAGACGAGAACACTCCTGAACATCCATCGACAACACCCCTAAACAGACCTGTTAACATGGATAGCAGCTTTTTCGGACTGCATTGGCCGCTTGGCAAAAAAGAGTGGGCCATCATTATCGTCATAGTATGTATTCTGGCCGGGACAGGTTGGATACTCTTTGGTCGATCACATTCACCGCAACTAACAATTAAGCATATGGCAACCAAGCCTATCGTTAGTGATACGGTAGCCTCACCGCTGACAGGATTACCAGTACCGCCGGCTCAAGCCAAACTACCGATCACCGCCGTGATGATAGAGAACAGTGTGCCAGCTCGGCCACAATCCGGCCTTGGTCAGGCAGGTGTTATTTTTGAAGCTTTAACAGAAGGTGGTATTACTCGATTCATGGCTCTATATCAGGGAAATCAGTCAGGGGCAATCGGTCCCGTCAGAAGCGCTCGACCATACTTCATTGACTGGTTACTGCCCTTTAATGCAGCCTACGCTCACGTCGGTGGCAGTCAGGCTGCTCTCAGTGATATCAGCTCTCTTAACGTTCGAGACATGAATCAGTTTTATAACGCTAGTTACTACACTCGTATATCCTCTAGACAAGCTCCCCATAATGTATATACGAGTTTAAATACATTGAGTTCACTTGAGCAATCGAAAGGGTGGAATACGAGCACCTTTACCTCTTGGCCCCGCAAGAATCCTCAACCGAGTTCCGACCCGACCGCTACTACTATCAACTTCTATCCCTCAGGTCCCAGCATGGCCGTCAACTACACATACAATGCCAAAGCCGATGATTACGACCGCAGCGAGGGTGGTTCGGCAATGGTCGGTGCCGATAGCAATAAGCAGCTCGCTCCCAAAGTAGTTATTGGCATGGTTATACCCTGGACAAATGGTCCGCTTGATACGAGTGGCGCCTATTATACTGATTACGCTGATGTTGGCAGCGGCACTGTCTATATCTTCCAAAATGGTACGGTAACTACAGGCACCTGGGAAAAGCCTACCCAAAACAGTCAGCTGCAATTTATTGATTCTAACGGACAACCGATACCGTTAAATGCCGGTCAGACTTGGATTACAGTTATTGGCAATTCTTCGGAGATGAATTACAGCCACTAAGGCAAAACCCCTTATGGATCACTTGCATATCTTTCGTCGTCACTTGTATCAAGTTGTTTTTGCCATCCTGATCGGGCAGGGTATTGTTTTCATTGGTGCCTGGTGGTTAACGTCCCATGGTAACTTAGCGATATATTGGTTAATTGGCGGCTGCGCGTTTGTTCTAATATTCAGCCTGCTCTTGGCAGGGCTTATTAGTCAATTGGCGTCAGCGCCGCTGACAGCTATACGACAGGCTATCTTACATATCAGCCCCTCGGAACATGGCATACCGGCACCGCAACTTAATCAATTGCGAATTGGCCGGGAATTGGTAGTCAATCTCATTGGTCAAATTTATGAGTTCAATGACGTAACGAGCAAGACCCAGGCTTTAGCGGAGATTGAGCAAAAAGATATTAAACATAACTTTATCGCCCAGAATTTGCCACTGCCACTCTTCATATTAGATGCAGCTGAGAACATTAAGTTCGCCAATAAGGCTGCTGCTGATTATATTGGCATTGACGCTCCTAACCTTATTAACAAGAATGTCTACATGGTGCTTGACATGTCATTTACAAGCACCAATACATTTGACACCTGGCTGAAGAAAGCAAAGATAGCTAAAGCCACTTTTGTCGGTTCATGGGAACGGGTACGTCTCAATGCTCGAGACAACCAGCCTAATCGTCTGTTTGATCTAGCTGCTTATTACAACCGGGGTAACCCAGACCACATAGAGACTATTCTGGTGCTGTTTGACCATACAAAGACATACAGCCAAGACGACCAAGCAATTAGTTTTGTTGCTTTGAGCGTCCACGAACTAAGGACTCCGCTGACGCTGCTGAGAGGATATATTGAAGTTTTTGAAGAAGAATTAAGAGATAAAGTCTCACCTGAACTGCAAGACTTCATGGATAAGATGAACTCTCAAGCCGAACAACTGATGGCGTATGTCAATAACATCTTAAACGTTGCACGAGTGGATAACGACCAGCTGGAGCTACATTTGCAGGAAGCTTCTTGGCCGGTTATTTTAAAATCAGCTATTGATACAATCAGCCTACGCGCAAAAGTCCGTGGCATCACTATCCATTGTAGGATCGCCCCAGACTTACCTACTGTTGGCATTGACCGCTTAAGCATCAGTGAAGTCATCAATAATCTGTTAGATAACGCCATTAAGTACAGCGGAAACAGTCAAGTTATTAATGTTGACACTCACTTAACTAAAGATGGTCTGGTGGAAACTACTGTTCAAGATTACGGTTTTGGTATCTCATCGAGTATTATGCCCAATTTATTTACTAAGTTTTACCGAGATCACCATAACCGAGCTCAGGTTGGCGGTAACGGTCTTGGGCTATATCTCAGCAAGGCTATTATTACTGCTCACGGGGGCAATTTGTGGGTCCGCAGTAAAGAGGACGTCGGTAGCACCTTCGGTTTCACGCTGCTACCATACAGTCGCCTGGCTGAAGAAATAAAACAAAGTGGCAATCAAGAACTAGTACGAGGAGCCCATGGCTGGATTAAAAACCACTCGCTCTATCGAAGATAAGCATGATACAGTAGAAAAAGCCATGGAAGCTCCCCCTGTTGTCGGTCACAGCATTCTTTGTATTGAGGATGAGCAGTTTATCAGCGAGTTATATGCCCGAGCTTTGACAAAAGCAGGGTACACCGTCACAATCATCGCCGATGGCACAAAAGCACTGGAAGCTGCACAGAGTAATCAGTATGATATTATTTTGCTTGACCTTATGATCCCCAATCTTACTGGTATTGAGATTCTCCGGACATTACGCAATCCAGCTCGAGTTCCGCCAATTCGATCCAAGATCATAATTATTACTAATCTTGAGCAACGTGATGAGGTCCGTGCTGACATTGAAAAACAGGCTGACGGCTATTTAGTAAAAGCCGAGATCACCCCGAATGAGCTCGTTAAATTTGTGCAAAACGTTGCACTGCCAAGCTAAACAAAACCTTGCATAAAGGTCTGGGCAAAGCATATACTTGATACTAGCCACGTGCGGACTTCATAAAAACGATTTACTGCACGGACTTTTAATCAAGATTGCATGCTCTGGCCCCTGCAATCTTTCATACGTTTAGGTTTGTGGCTCTATTACTACGGAGTAGTCATAAAGAACGGTTGACATATCTCCTCATGCCATATGCCTTCCTTTAGGTCAAAGGTAAAGCCGTTCAGCCTAACGAGCAAGCGTTAGGTCTTTCTCTTAGTATTATCTATCGGTAAAAGGAGCAAAACGTATGAATATAGTAGATTTTAGTGAACAAGAAGTTGAAATAACAGCTGTGTATTTTCGGGCAGAACGTGGCCAAACGAGTGTCGCTAGTTTCCCGAGACGAATGATGCTCGACGGACGTGAGTATACCTTCTCACGCGACAGCTGGCGCTACCAAGTACAGAAAGGCCAGGAACTGGTGCAACTGTTTGATGTCAGCGACGGGCAGTCTCGGTACCGGCTGCGACTGGGCCCAACCAAGCATTGGACACTGGTCAATATAAAAAGCATGAAGATTAAAAACAATGATTGACGACACCCAAGATCAGCAGATCAGTGACAATCTTATTGCTGTCCACAATGGTTTCCCCAACCCAGCTATGGAACAAGATGCAGGCTTGGCACTCAACCTCAACCATTTGCTTATCAAACGACCACGTAGCACCTACCTATTTCGCATTGCCGGACATCAGTGGGTCGACCAAGGCATATATGACGGTGACATCGTCGTAGTCGATAGAGCCGGACAGGCAGGCCCAAACACGCATACGGTTTGCTGGCAAAATGACAGCTTTATTATCCGTCACGGTCGACAGCTAGCTGCTCCCGAACTTGCTTGGGGTGTTATTTCCGCCGTTATTCACTTGTACCCATCATGAGTAATTTGTTTGCTCTTATAGACTGCGATAATTTCTTTGTCAGCTGTGAACGATTGTTCCGGCCAGACCTCAATTGTCGTGGCATTGTGGTTTTAAGCAGTAATGACGGCTGTGTGGTGTCACGTTCTCAGGAGGCGAAAGCACTTGGCATTCCGATGGGTGCGCCAGCTTTTTTATACCGTCATTTCTTCCGGGATCATGACATCGTCGTATTTAGCGCCAACTTTGAATTATATGGTGATATATCCCGGCGACTTCTAAGCTACCTAACCAGCCTAACTCCGTCTGTCGAAGCATACTCCGTTGATGAGGCTTTTGTAGGTCTCGCAGGAATCACCGCCCATAATTGGCAAAAGTGGGGGCAATCTGTCCGCACCGAGATAAACCGAGAAATAGGAATCCCGGTTTCTATCGGTATCGCTAACACTAAGACCCTGGCTAAATTAGCCGCCTGGCACGCAAAGCGTACACCGGATCTCGGCGGTGTGCTACAGCTCGATCCCACTGGGATTATGCACTATCTAGCGGAAACGCCCTTAGAAGAAATATGGGGTGTTGGTCGACGCCTGGCACCACGGCTAAAAGCCGCCGGTGTTCACACGGCCCTTGACGTACAGCGCCTCAGACCGCGCTTTGCCGAACAGCTTATGGGTCTTCATGGACGGCAGTTAGTGTCGGAATTAAGTGGGCAAAGCAGTCATCCAATCGCTGACAATAACCAGCCACGCAAGAGCATCATGCATGGTCGTATGTTCGGTGAGGATACAACAGACTGGACCGTTATTGAGGCAGCCGCTGTGACACTGACAGCTAAAGCCACATTGCGTCTGCGTCGAGAAGGATTACTCGCCAAACGAGCGGGTATTTTTATAAGCACTAATCGCCACAAGCCTGGCTACCGGCGTTGGTTCGAGCAGATTAGGTTAGAACCCCCGACCGCAGACGGTGGCTCCATAGCCGAGCAGCTGCTTCTCGCTTTGAGAAAAGAAATTCACGCAACTATCGCCTTCCATCGCCTGAGTATTCTACTCGACGAACTCACATCTGACAAATGGCTCCAAACGAGCTTGCTTAAGAGTCAATCGCCACAGCTCATAGCATTATCCGGCCGGAGGCTGCAAGCAGTCGATAGTTTGAATAACCGTTACGGTCCCCGCATGGTTCGCTATGCAGCTGAAGATCTCAGTGCCAGTTGGCAGCCAAAGCGAGCCTTGCGAAGTCCTCGCTACACGACTGAGTGGAGTGAGTTACCAATCATTTAAAATACACTCCTAGAATATGAAAGGTATGAGCATTTTACTCGTCTGTTTATAACGTTCGTAACGTTTACCGAACTGATTCAACAAATATTCTTCTTCCTTAAGACCACTGAAGGTGAAGTATATCCCAAAGATTATAAATATGCTGAGGAAATATAGTCCAACAGCAAACGATGTGCCCAGCATAGCCAGCAATATACCCGAATAAATAGGATGTCGGCTATAGCGGTAGGGGCCAGTCGTTACCAATTCAGGGTCTTGCTTAACGCTCATTGGCATACCCCAGTTTTTGCCCAAGTACATCCGAGCCCAGACTGCCCAGAGCAAACCGAGAATCACCAGAGCTACACCCATTATGACGAGAATGAAAAGAGAAATATTAAATTGATGATGAGTATAAAAAGTAGACCACTCGCCAAACTTTATATAGCCAAGTCGAAAGAGAAGTAGAATGAGCACTAAAATAAAGACGCGGAAACCTGGACAGGCACCGAAGCCACTTCTCAAATTGCTCTTAGAACTAACGGCTAACATAATCCAGTATAGCCAGAAAATAACCCAAAGCATAAAAACAAAAAGGTATACGGTCGACACAGAAACAATTATGGACTAGATAAGTCGAAAGTCCATAACTAAAGCTTGATGATCAGAAACTATATCCGGCAGCGCTTGAAATGATATGACATTTATAGCTTTGTTGACAAAAATATAGTCGCACGGCTCTGTCTTGTGGGTTAGATATGTTCGTGTTGTCTTCAATCCAACCTGAAGCGTCAAGTTTGTTAAAAGATCGTTAATTGTCTTTAGTGATTTACTTTCTGGTACTAAATTAAAGTCACCGCACAAAATAACTGAGCCGTTTGCTTTCTCAATCTCTTTGGCAATGATCTTACATTGCCGCATGGTTTCGGCGTTACCATTTTTATGCTCGTGAATTCTGTGTCCATGATGATTGAAGACCGTCAGCTTTTGTCCATCAGGCAAATGAAGAACAGCCCACTGTAGGTTGCGCCCGTCCGGCAAGTCATGTAGGTACTCAAAATTTGGTATATACTCGCCAGTAGTAAAGACAGTCTTCGTTTCACCTATAGGGTATTTGCTAATAATACAGTTACCAAAATCTGCCCGGCGATTCATATGGTCAAATGTGAAAATAGGAGATCTGAATATATACTCTGCGCCCATAGCTAACTGCACTTCTTCTGTTACTGCAAACATGCCACTCTTACCATCTTCGATGTGGATGGCTTCTTGCACGCATAAAATATCAGGTTCAAGTGATTTGACTAAGTTAATAATGGGGTTATCCAAACGGCCACCCCACATATTGAGCTGCAACAATTTCACTATGGGTGTATTGTAGACCTAGAATAATGAGTCAAGCAACTTTTGGATGGTACAGCGTACCACGTTTCCAGACAGCATAGACTCTCGTAATAACTCGTCTATACACATCACACTCTCAAACCGCACTAGGCTGAGTAGCCTGCGGGCGTAGCCCGCAGAGCTGGTAATCATAGGTTTGGTTGTTCAGGTGTCCAAC
>JAJZAF010000013.1 GCA_021799595.1 bacterium
TCCATCAGGCTTTCGCCCATTGTGGAAAATTCCCTACTGCTGCCTCCCGTAGGAGTCTGGGCCGTTCTCAGTCCCAGTCTGGCTGATCATCCTCTCAGACCAGCTAATGATCGTCGCCTTGGTGAGCTATTACCTCACCAACAAGCTAATCATGCGCAGGCCGTTCCCAAACCGCCGTAGCTTTCATCCGAAGATCACATGCGGTATTAGACACCATTTCTGGTGCTTATCCCTCAGTTTGGGGTACGTTCCTACGTGTTACTCAGCCGTCCGCCGCTCGTGTACCTCAAAAGAGGCCTTACCGCTCGACTTGCATGTATTAGGCACGCCGCCAGCGTTCATCCTGAGCCAGGATCAAACTCTCCAAAAGAATCTGTTTTAAAACAGTCAAAATGAACTGACGTTGATTTGCACTACTCAGTTTTTAAGGAACAGTTCGACTTTTCAAGAGAGACTCATAAAGACCCACCGTCAAGTCGTTCCTTATAATATAACGTAATTTAACTAGTTTGGTCAAGGCCAGACTGAGATGTAACTGTTCTTTAAGCATATACCAGTCAAGTAACTCAGATTAATACTAATTGTACTTTACCTTCCCACAGAAACAGACTTCGGGTCTTCTGATTCTTGAGATTTATCAACAAGCGCAAGAGACACCACCTCATCACCATCGTTAAGGCGCATGATACGAACCCCTTGGGTAGCTCGACCAAGTGCAGGTATGTCTGCTAAGCCAAGTCGAATAGTCTGACCGAGCTTACTAATTATGATGGCCTCTTGAGTATCACCTTCGTCAAGACGCTTTACGCCAACCAATTCGCCTGTTTTTGTGTTCACAACAGCCGAACGGATGCCGACACCGCCCCTAGCATGCGGCGTAAACTGATCAATAGTAGTTCGTTTTCCATAGCCGTATTTACTGATAACAAAAATATCTGCACCCTTTTCGACGATATCCATACCTATGACGCGATCACCTGAGCGCAAGCGAATACCTCGCACTCCCCGCGCTACTCGACCCATGGGTCGCACGTCGCTCTCGTGGAAACGAATAGCCTGACCTTGAGCAGTGCTAATTACAACTTCGTTATCACCGGTAGTTGTTCGTATCCACTTCAGCTCGTCACCACTGTCGAGATTGATGGCAATTAAACCACTGCTGCGCACATTCTGATATTGTTCAAATGGGGTCTTTTTCACAACACCTCTAACGGTACACATAATAAGGTTTGTCGCTTTGTCTGTCTTACTGATATTTATAACGCTACTGACAGTCTCTTCTGGTTGAAGTTGCAATAAATTGACGAGGGCAATACCTTTTGCATTAAGACCAACAGCTGGAACTTCGTAAGTTTTTATACGAAAAACTCGCCCTCTATTGGTAAAGAACAGTAAAAAGTCATGTGTAGAAGCATTAACAACATGCTCTATTACATCTTCTTCTCGCGTAGCCATACCTTTTCGGCCCTTTCCGCCACGGCCTTGTCGCTTATATTCCCCTAGCGGACTACGCTTAATATAGTTCGCTGCTGTAAGCGTTACAGCAACTTGCTCATCAGCGATAAGATCTTCGTCACTCATTTTACCAAGTTCACTGGGTACAACTTTTGTTTGTCGCTCATCTCCGTATTGCTTTTTAAGCGCCAGCAGTTCATCTCTAATTATTTTCTTTATCTTTTTTTCATCAGCCAGAATAGCTTCAAGGTTGGCAATTAACTTGAAAAGTTCATTAAGTTCATCTTCAATTTTTTGTCGTTCCAAGCCTGCCAATGTACGCAATTGCATTGCTAAGATAGCTTTTGCTTGTATTTCTGTCAGTTTGAACTTCTTCATAAGATTATTTTGAGCATCGTCTGTTGTTTGGCTACCCCGTATGACTGCAATAACTTCATCTATATGATCAAGGGCAGTCTTCAATCCCTCTAGGATATGGGCTCGCTCTTTTGCTTTCCTAAGTTCAAACTCAGTTCGGCGGCGAACTACTTGTTGACGATGTTTTAGGTGCTCCTGCAATATATCTTCCAAGCCAAGAACTCGTGGCTGAATACCATCAACTAGTGCCATCATATTGAAGTGAAAGCTTGTTTGTAGTGGAGTTAACTTATACAACTGATTAAGCAGTTTTTTTGGATAAGCATCTTTTTTGAGATCAATGACAATTCGTACCTGTCCTCGGGCAGTTTCATCTCGTAAATCTGCAATCCCTGCCAGCTTTTTGTCACGTACTAGCTCAGCAATCTTTAAGACTAATGTTTCCTTATTAAGTGCATATGGTATTTCGGTAATAACAATCTGATGTCTCCCTTTGGCCCCTTCCACAACTTCTGCCACACCCCGAGTAACGATACCTCCTCTACCTGTGGCATACGCTGTTTTAATGGATTCTTTTCCGTAGATAATGCCACCAGTAGGAAAATCGGGTCCCTTGATATATGTTAAAAGATCATCCAAAGTTGCCTGCGGATTATCAATAAGAGCTACCTCTGCATCAATCAGTTCACTCATGTTATGGGGGGGAATGTTAGTAGCCATACCAACAGCTATGCCAAGCTGACCATTCAACAACAAGTTGGGTAGTTTAGCTGGCAAAACAACGGGTTCTTGTAATCGACCATCATAGTTATCCCGAAAGTCTACAGTTTCTTTGTCTATATCCTCTAATAGCTCATCCGCTAGTCGTTCCATTTTTGCTTCTGTGTATCGCATGGCAGCCGGAGGATCTCCATCCATCGAACCAAAATTACCTTGTCCGTTAATAAGAACGTAACGCATGGACCAGGGTTGTGCCATTCGTACCATAGAGTCATAAATAGCCGCATCACCATGTGGATGATAGTCTCCCATAACCGCTCCAACCACATTTGCACTCTTGCGGTGTCGAGCACCAGAACGGAGACCATCACGGTTCATTGTGTATAAAATACGGCGGTGTACGGGTTTAAGACCATCTCTGACGTCGGGAAGAGCTCTATCTATAATAACGCTCATAGAATAACGTAAATAGCTATCTTCCATGACGTTTTCTACGGTTCGTAATTCTACCACCCGGGAATGTCTAGAAACTAGTTCTGGCGTTTGCGAACCTGCTAACTCACTCTCGTTTACTTCTTTACTTGGTTTCTCAGCCATAATTAAATGTCCAGATCTTTCACAAATTTGGCGTTGGTTTGAATAAAGCTTTTTCGAAGCTCTACCTCACTACCCATAAGCTTGTTGAAGATAGCATCTGCCTTTTCTGCGTCTTCTATTTTCACTTGTACAAGCACTCTTTTATCTGGATTCATTGTTGTCTCAAATAGCTGCGTAGCATCCATTTCGCCCAAACCCTTGTAACGTTTCTGCTCAATAAAGCCGGCTTGCTTGAAACGTTCGCTCTCTTGACCAATCTTGGCCCCTTCTTTCTTGCGCCGATCTATTTCAGTATCCAAGACCTTTTCTAGTTCATCTTCGTCATAAATAAAAATGCTAGCCTTGCGTCCAGGTCGCACCAATTCAAACAGTGGTGGTTTTGCTAGATAGATATGACCCCCGTCAATAATAGGTTTCATGTAGCGGAAGAAGAAGGTCATGAGTAGCGTACTTATGTGGCTGCCGTCAACGTCTGCATCAGTCATAATAATGATGCGGTCATAGCGTAAGCCGGCCGTATCGAATGACTCTTCGATGCCTACCCCAAGTGCCTTAATGAGGCTGACAATTTCATTATTGGCCAGCATTTTATCCAGTCGGGCTCGTTCAACGTTGAGCACTTTGCCTCTCAACGGCAAAATAGCTTGGCTTTTGCTATCACGACCAGATTTGGCTGAACCACCCGCCGAGTCACCTTCTACCAAGTATATTTCTGATTCTTTCGGATCTTTATTGGAACAGTCAGCTAATTTACCGGGCATACTAGCTCCATCAAGGGCTCCTTTGCGCAGAATGCTGTCACGGGCAGCTCGAGCAGCTTTACGAGCTCTAGCAGCCAGCAGAGCCTTTCCAACGATTTTACGAGCTACTGCCGGATGCTCTTCAAGATAATAGCTCAAGTATTCGCCAAGTACTTGTTCAACAATACCTCGTACTTCAGGGTTGCCAAGTTTATTCTTCGTCTGACCTTCAAACTGTGGGTCAGGCAATTTTACAAGAATAATAGCGGTAAGACCTTCTCTAGTGTCTTCACCAGAAAGGTTTTCTTCTTTCTCCTTGAGTAAACCTTGCTTGCGGGCATAATCGTTTACAACCCGAGTAAGAGCAGCACGAAATCCAGTGAGATGTGTGCCCCCGTCTGGGTTTAGCACATTATTAGCAAAAGACTTGATTGTTTCAGTATAAGTATCTGTATATTGCAACGCTATCTCCACTTGGACATCCTGTACAGTTTTATCAACGTAGAAGATATCCTCATCAATTACTTCCCTGCCTATGTTGAGATGCTTCACGTAACTTTGGATGCCACCTTCAAAATAAAAACTGTAGCGTTCATGTGTTTTTTCGTTCTCCAAAGAGGTATAAATTCCTTTTGTTAGATAAGCTGCATGTCGTAGTCGATCGAGGATGATTTCATAACTGAATTCAGTGCTTTCAAAAATAGAGCGATCAGGATAAAAAATAATTTCCGTACCTGATCGATCTGTAGTTCCGGTATTCTTCAGATCCGTCAAAGGGACACCGCGAGAATATTCTTGTTTGTAAACGTTGCCTTCGCGGTAAACAGTCACTTTTAGTTTTTCAGAAAGGCCGTTGACCACACTTACCCCAACTCCGTGTAGCCCCCCAGATACTTTGTAGCCGCCGCCGCCGAATTTACCACCAGCATGTAGTACTGTCAAAACAGTTTCAACAGTACTTTTACCTGTCTTGGGATGAATGTCGGTCGGAATACCACGACCGTTGTCTATCACTCTAATACCACCATCCGCAAGCATTGTAACCTCTACTCTGCTTGCGAAACCAGCTAGTGCCTCATCTATACCATTATCTATAATTTCCCAGACTAAATGATGCAAGCCTTCACTACCAGTACCGCCAATATACATACCAGGCCGCTTGCGTACTGGCTCCAACCCCTCTAATACAGTAATCTGTTCCGAAGAATAGTCAGACTTTTTTGTCTTACTCTCAGCCACTAATAGTACACCTTATATAATTATACTCTGTACATTTTTCCCACTACATATATTATACCTGAGAATCCTTGCAGAGCAAAGTCTGTATCATCTGGCCTTAAGAAGCTGTCTTGCCAGTCTTCTGAAACTCACTTGCCAGATGAAAAGAACCATCACGACTTATAAAAATAGTGTCGCCTTCTGCAGGGTGTACTTCATTACCGTTGACAACTGTTGCCTTATCTTCAGGCTTAGACTTTGGAGTAGAGGTCTTGAGCTCTTCTTTCAATTGAGCAGCAATCTGATTGACTTCTGTTTTAACGAGTTCATCGCTAGCAATATTCTTGGTATTTGTCGGTGGCAGCGGTAATGATTGTGTAGGTGAAAAGGCAGGAGCAGGTGAAGGTGCAGAATTGTATGTCCCAATTGGCTGGCGGGAAGAGGTTGGTGTAGGTGCTCCAACAGATTGACGCTGAGTACTGGCTGACGGTGGCAACACCGTGGAAGGCGCAGCTTGCACTCCCTGTTTTTTACTCAGCCATTCATCAAGAAAAGAAGAACCGCTGGTAGATTTAGGGGTTGCAGTTCTAGCATCAAAATTTGGCGACTGATATTTGCTACTTGTTGTCATCCGTTTAGTTATTTCAGCTTCAACCTCTGCTCGTGGGCGGCCATATTTTGCAGACGAAAGCTGTTTTAATGCCACAGCCAATCGTGGCTTCGGACTACCGAGAGGAGGTAGCGTCACCATGCTAAACGGTTGAGTTGGTATACCTCCAATTAGTGTACGAACAATAGTATTGTAGTTAGGCAGACGGAGAAGATCATCGCTGTCAAAGCTGGGATGAAAGTACTTACCAACAGCTTCAACGTCATTTTGACCGATACGAAAAGAGACAATGGTGCCCATGTTGCCGAAAACAGCATCTCGGATCTCTTGTGTCAGCTGAGTGGTGAATTGGTTGGCCACAATTAGATTCAAATGGTACTTCCTAGCTTCGGACATAATAGTAGCGAAACTTTCAGTTGAAAAGTTTTGGAACTCGTCTACGTACAAACTAAAGTCTACCCTTTCGTCTTCAGACACATCCGAACGGCTCATGGCAGCCGCTTGGAACTTCATTACGAACACCATACCGAGCAGCTTTGAGTTAAGGTCTCCTGTTCTACCTTTGCTTAAATTGACAAACAAAATTTTCTTGTTATCCATAATGTCACGAAGATCGAAAGCACTTTTGGTCTGGCCGATAATATTTTTCATCATATCATTACTCAAAAAAGCACCAAATTTACTAATAAACCAGCTATTGATTTCCCCGGCTTCAGTGGAACGTTGACTTGCCGGATATTCCTTTTGCCAAAAGTCCAGTACATTAATATCTTTAACGTGTTGTAATTTTTCTTGCAAGAATTTCGGATCTCGGAACAGTTTAGGAATGTCGACAAAAGTACCACCAGCTGGATCAGCCATAACAGCCAGAGCGGCATTACGGAAAATGTGATCGTAACGGGGACCCATAATACCCTGCTGTTGTGGATCATACAATTTACGCAACATATTCAGTGCTTCTTGAATTAAGAAATCTTTTTGGTCTTCATGCTGAAATTCAAACAAGTTTAAGCCCATGGGATATTCCATGTCTGCTGGAGAGAAATAGATAATATCTTCTGTACGCTTCTTAGGCACCATCGCCATCAATCGCTCCACTACATCACCGTGTGGATCAACAAAAGCAAAGCCATTGCCATTTAACATATCCTGTAGAGCTAGGTTCTCCAAAAAAGTAGACTTACCGGTACCGGTTTGCCCGACAACGTACATGTGGCGCTGCCGATCAGCTAGTGCCACTCTAATAGGCTTCTTGGTGCCCCGAAATAGATTGTAACCAAGCAGCAAACCTTCTTCTGGGATATTCCGAGGCCCGTCTACTTGCTTAGAGGCTTGCCGGGTAACCTGTGATGTCGGTATGGCGCCTTCATCAGGAAAATGGAAGAGCGAAGTTAATTCTATGGAGTTCAAAATATTTTTTTTGTGATTAGCGGAGAAGAGCCGTAGTATATATGCGGTTACCAGTGTTGGGACATCCTTAGCAGGAGAGTATTTGAAGCCATTGCGACCAGGGGCATCATAAAGGTTAAAACTGGCAACAATATTATTTAAAATGGCAGTAGCCCGTTGATTAATGTTCGAAGAGACTACAATACGAATAGCAACTTCGAAGCCAGCATGACGAGTCTTCTCGTCAATGGAATCAAGAGTAGATTGCTCCATATGGGATAGCTCCGGTTTACCGGAATCACCTTCTTTTGATTCTGGTGCTTTGGTAAAGGCAACCGCTACATCTTTAAGCAACGTATTAACCTCAATACCTTTATGGCCCTTGCGCTTCTGTTCTGCTATAGCGCTAGCTGTCTTTCTCCAGCTAGGGTCAGTCGGCCGAAACATAATTTGGACACCAACACCATCTTCTTTTCCAAGAACCGACAATGCATTTAAAAGTGACTGCATAGTATCACGCTTAAGGTCCTGATAGGTGGCAATCGGGTAGGCAAAGTGCTCTTTCAAGTTAAGTTCACCGCCAACAGTGCCGCTCAGCTTACCAACAGGATTGAAGATATTATGTTCAGCAACTTCTTCTAAACGAGCCGTTGGGTAGGCGCTGTTAATAGCTTGTTTTACTATATCCACAAGTGTCACTGGTACTACAGCATAGTAATAGACAAAACCCTGGCTACCTATAATTTCAAAAGAGATGTGACGTTGCCCGTAATATGATCGTTTGAAGCTTTTCTCAAAAGTGCTGGCCAGAATATCGTAGATAGTAGCAGCTCGGCTAATGGTTTCGTCGAGTACATCTCTGGCATCACGGCTACCGACTTCGGTATCATCGCTCGGAGGTGGCAAATGAATAAACAGCGGCACCATTTTAAGACCACGTTCGTAATCTTTAAGTTCGCGATGGTTTTTCCGAAGTTGCAAAAACAGGATTGGACCAACAGCTGCAGCCACTAATAAAACCAGGAAGAGAAAAACGAGAATAGCTGTCATATGAGTTTTACCTTATTCTAGCTTCAGTTCTTTGTTATAGCGTTTGCGCATATAGTCCACCTTTATCATGGCAAGTTGCTCGCTTTGTTTATACGGATTATCAACAGTGGTGCGAATAACATCTTTAACCTTATTAACCCATTCCGGCTCAATGACATCTTTGTCATCGGCCGTCAGTAAATTAGAACTCACACTATCAACACTAATAGCCTGACTACTATCTGTCGATGCCATCGGACTCAGAGGATTTACCTGAATGGTAGGGTCGCTTGGTGGTAAGCCCGGGGCTATAGCAGATTGTTGATCGGTAGCTGAATTCATGCTACCTATTATACAAGTTATACAAGCTCGCAGAACTTAAGTGCGGTTGTGAGCTACCAGATAGACACTATAAATATAGACTAAAACTACGAGTGGTATCAATACAATCAGTTCTCGGGCCGTTAATTCGCCAATTGACTGCAAAGCTATTACCACAGCCATGACTGCACTTAGATACAATGACAGGTGATGCTTGTGACGTACCGGCAAACCGTAGATCTTGGCGAGACTGAGTAAGCCGTAGAGAAGCTCATAACTCGTCAGCATGAGCAGTACAAATCCTAGTACAAGCACGATGGGAGCAACCGAACTAGCATTCGTTTCTGTAAAGAAGACAGCGTCAATCACTATTATCGCTAGAACTTGCCAAAATCTTTTAAGTCGAATGATCTTGATGGTTTTCATAATAAGAGTAATTAAGAGAGGTTTGATGCCTGGGCAGCAAATCCACTCTTATATAAAAGACTACTGAGCGCTTGCCGCCCCAAGGCGAAACTGACCGCTCTGACGACCTTGTAGGTCGAACAAAGCGACGAAAACGGATACCTCCGTCTAGGTAAGCCTATCCCCACGAGGACTTTACTAAAACCATTTTTAGAAAATTTGTTTTTGTTTTAGTGACTTACGCCCTTTAATCTAGCACATTTCAAGGTACTTTGTCAAGCTTCTTATGCTTAAACTTCAATTCATATACATTGCTCAGCATAAAAGTTATACACAGTATTCTTGAACTATAAACATAATTATTATTGACGCCAAGACACCGATTCTATAAGATACGTGTAGCACTTGAGTAAATTAAGTGCTCAAAAACAAAAACGAATCAAGGGACGACGGTTTCTCGCAGATCGTTGTCCCACCAAGCAAAATCAAAATCCCAACACTCAAAAGCCAAACAAAAATCATAATAATTAACAAACACCCGCTTCTAAAACAAGCGGGTGTTTGTATAAAACTTAAAAGCTTTCCAGTCAAACTAGAGCCATTCCAGATTTTTTTCATGTTAATCCTGCATTAGCCGTATAGTATTACTAAGCAAGGATACACCTAGGCTCCACACACAGTTGACCTCTAGAAACCTATCTGTTAGAATGCTTGTACTCTAATACTAAACCAGGGAGGTGAGAATATAGCCAAGTACACACGCCTGAATGAGCATATTCGGGCATCTCGAGTTCGTATCATCGATAGTGACGGAAAACAACTCGGCATAGTGAGTAAAGAAGAAGCTCTAGCTCTGGCTCAAGAGCGTGAGCTTGATTTAGTAGAGATCTCGCCAGATGCTAACCCGCCCGTTTGCAAAATTATCGATTGGGGTAAGTACAATTATCAACGAACTAAGCAGCTACAAAAAAACCGCAAATCTGCAAAATCCCTTGACATGAAGCAGATACGCTTTGGTTTGAAGATTGGCGCTCATGACCTAGCTATTAAACTCGACAAGGTCAGTAAGTTTCTTGAAGCAGGCCATAAAGTCAAAGTTACCATTTTTTATCGAGGTCGAGAGCAAGCTCATAAAGAAATTGGCTTTAAGATCGCTGAAGCAGTTATTGCAAGATTTGGTGATACAATTATTGTTGACCAGGCACCTCAGTTGAGCGGTAAACAATTAAGCTTCGTCTTGCGTAGCAGTGGCAAAAAATCAAGCTCGACATCATCCAGCATTACAGTGATATAGGAAGGAGAAACATACATATGCCAAAGTTAAAGATACATAGTGGCACAAAAGATAGGGTGCGCATTAGTAAAAATGGCAAGGTACGGGTAGGAAGTGCTAACCGCAACCATTTTCTTAGCAAGAAAACCAACAGTCGCAAACGCTCTTTACGTGGATTGCAGACAAGAAGTGGCAAGATTGCCCGAAATATTAAGAAGAATTTAGGAAAATAAGGAGTACCCATGCGAGTAAAAAGAGGGATTACCTCCCACAAACGACACAAGAAAATACGCAAGGCAACGAAAGGGTTTAGCCATGCTAATCGAGTAAGCATCAAACGCGGCAAACAAGCTATAACCCGTTCGCTATTATATGCCACCCGTGATCGTAAAAATAGGAAGCGCACGTTTAGACAATTATGGAACGTCCGTATTAATGCTGCTGCTCGTGTAAACGGTACGACCTACAGTAAACTTATCGCTGGTTTGAAGAAACATGAGATAAATTTAGATCGTAAGATATTAGCCGAGTTGGCAGTAAATGAACCAAAAGCCTTTGCTGACATTGTAAAAAGTGTCCAAAAAAAATAGTGCCAGATTATCTGTAAGCCGGGTTCTGTCGAGACTAATCATCTATCTAGATCTACAGTTGCCCATAGATTCAAGCGGTTCTTGTGGTGGATCCTTAGCGGGATACTTTGGGCTTTAGGCCTAAAGGGTCCATCTCCTTGCAGCAGACAGGGTTTACCTCTTCATAGCGTCACCGCTACAAACTGCGGGCTCTTACTCCGCTCGTTTCACCCTTACCGAGTTTACCGTCGGCGGTTTTGTTTCTGTGGCACTTTCCCTAGGGTCGCCCCTGGTCGCCGTTAGCGACTGCCCTTCCCTATGCTGCCCGGACTTTCCTCGTGAGTACAATAACTCACGCGACTAGCCAATAATCTGGCATATCTATTGTACGATCTCACTGGACTGTGGTAAAGTACCGAGCTGCTCATCCAGTGCTCGATTAACGGCAGCGTCGGCCAGCTTATTAAACTCCCGTGGCACATGAGTAAAGGTAACTTTTTTAAAATGGGTTACCTGTTTCTTGATAGCATCGTGGATAGGCCAAAGTTCGCGATTTTTTACTTTAAAGAGACCTTTCATCTGATTAACTACTAACAGACTATCTAGATAAAATTGCACCTCGATCACTCCCATTTTTTGACATTCTTCAAGTGCCAACTTCAGAGCCGTATACTCAGCCTGATTATTCGTCGTAATACCAAGGTATATCCCTTTATCTACCAAGATATTGTCCTCCATGTCCATAACAACAAAGCCACTGGCACTGGGCCCAGGATTACCACGAGACCCACCGTCGGTAAAGACTTTAACTTCCTTAGGATACTGTGAAGCCTTAACATCATCGTAGCCACTCGACTCTAGAAATGTGTCAATTGCTGCTGCCATCTGGTGGTCTCTATCTGTTATCTTTTTACCACCTTCATGCGTAATGAGCCATATCTGTACCACACTCCACTCATTTTCCCACCTTGGGTGGTGTTGCATTTCTTCAGCTAACTTAGCCACTTTACTCATAAACCTCCAGGCTTCTTTAAAACTAATGAAGTTAAACTGTTTATATAACCCGTGTTTCGTTTCTTGCCACATATCTACTATCGTACCATGATCATTACACCGAGTGTCTTATCTTCTATAAATTGGTCAACTGTGCATAGTCTTCTTCGCTTAAGTGAATTGAGGCGCTGTTAATATTAGAGATAAGGTGCTCAATGGAAAGTGTGCCTGGTATTGGCAACATGAGAGGTGACCGAGCTAATAACCACGCCAGCGAAATTTGCTGAGCGGTGGCGCTATATTGCGCAGCCAGCCGAGAGATCCTTTTATTAACTAGCTCAACATCACCATGTAGACCGCCAAGTGGAAACCATGGTATAAATATAATTTTTTGGTCAGTACAATAATCTACCACATCTTCATATTGGCGTTTTACAAGATTATATTCATTTTGAACACTGACAATGGGCACAATAGTATTCGCTTCTTGGATTTGCTTTATGCTAACTTCCGAGAGACCAATATACTTTATCTTACCCTCATCCTGAAACTCTTTGAGAGCACGCATACTACGCTCCAAAGGCACCGATGGGTCAACACGGTGTAGCTGATATAAATCTACGTATTTTGTTTTAAGACGCCGTAGACTACCTTCTAAATCTAATCGAAGCTGCTCTGGTTTTCCTCCATTCATACCCCCTTTAGTAGCAACAAGCAGATTAGAAGAAAACGGTGCTAATGTATGACCGATGGTCTCTTCGCTTTCGCCATCACGATAGACATTAGCGGTATCAATAAAGTTGATACCTAGACTCACGGCCTTTTTTAGTAAAGACCGCGCCTGCTCAGTATTTGTGATACGATTTGTGCCAAGCCCCAGACGATAAACTATCTTATCTCCAACATGTACCTGTCCAGCCTGGGTTATTACATCCATAATTATCCCAACCCTCCTTTTTGTCCTTATTCTTATTATACGTTAGTAAATAACTGGTCAGCTAGAAGCGATTAAACATGAGCACATAGAAGAACTATTGAACTCTACACGAGATAGCCGACCTATAAGCACGGCTGGAGTTCTTACCATAAGTAAAAGTAGTTTGACTTTTAGAGTACGACTATAGGCTTTTGATTTTTAAACCTGAAATATTTAGTGATAGTAAATCTTGGTCATTAGTAAAAAACGTTTCGGCATGAACAATGATAGCCGAAGCTATATGTAGAGCATCAATTAATTTTAATTTAGATTGTCGTCGTCTAAGATTGGCAGACTCAATTAATACATTATTATTGAGCTCTTGCCACTTAATATTAAGTTCATCTAAAAATAACAAAGCTTTAGAGCGTAGTATTTCATCTTCCAACTTAGGGCTAGCTAACACTTCAGCATACACTAATTTAGAAGCCGTTTTAGACTCTTTATTCTTAAGTAGCTTAGCCGAAAGTGGCCCAAACCGTTCATGTCCATTAAGAACATATATAAAAACGTTGGTATCTATAGCAATCACAAACTAGGTAATGTTCTGTCTTTCCTTAACTGTTTCTGATAGCGAACTGCGTCTTTGTCCAATTCACTCCTTAATAGGCCATAATAGACGTCTACAGGTGATTTAGTAGTGAAAGACACGGAATTATCATCTATAGACTTAACATAAAGAAGTTGGCCTTTAACCAGCTTTAGTTTCTTCCGCACATCTTTTGGCACTACTATTTGATAGTTACTAGATAATTTTGTGCTACTCATATCTTTTATATTACATAGCCTAAAAGACTTTGGCAAGTTAAAATTATATATTCCTAGGCTTGCCGCGTGGGTTATTGATTGCTTACGCTTGTGGTCGGGGTGACAGGACTTGAACCTGCGACCTCACGGCCCCCAGCCGTACGCGCTACCACCTGCGCCACACCCCGAAAAGGTCGGGCACTGAGTTTCGATCACCTGAGGGATCCCAGGTGGGTGCCCTCACTTGCAAGCCACAGCTTGCAAAAATATTGAGCTCCCTAATGATTAATATCAGATAATCATTCACTCAGCCAGGAGCTACGTGCTCTACCCGACTCCTTTATTATATAGTCTCTAAGGTAAGAGACGTAGTATATCGTTATTCAGTGTAATTAAGAAGCTGGTAAGAACACCCGTAAGCACCAATGCAAAAACTATAAAGAGCCCATACGGCTCAATTGTTTGCATAAACTCTTGCAAAGGCTCAGGCGCAAAAGCATAAAGCACCCGAGAGCCGTCAAGAGGGGGAATAGGTAATATATTGAAGATAAAAAGCGCAACATTTAATATCACAAAGGTATCGAGAAAGTTAAAAATAGTAGTGTTCGTTGTGATATGTATTAGCAAAGCACCAAATATGGCCAAGATCAGATTGGACAGTGGTCCAGCAGCAGCAATTAATGCCGACCCAAACTCTTCATACTTTACACGGTTGGGATTAAAGGGCACAGGTTTGGCAGCCAAGATAGGAATCTGAAACAGCAATAAAGTAATAATTGGTAAGGCAATTGTGGTCAAAGGATCAATATGCTTAAGGGGATTTAAACTTAAACGACCCATTTCTTGTGCCGTGGTATCACCTAAGGCATGAGCGACGTAGGCATGCATCGCTTCATGAATAGACAGTGAAATAATTATAGTAATAAGTGCGTCAATAATGTACGAACCTGATAGACTGCCCAACATATGACTAGTATACCGGTTCTACCTAATATCGCTACCCGTTGTTAACAATGAACGATGTCCGGCAACGTCGTGGACTCGTAAATAGGCTGCTCCTGCTTGAGCTGCAATCCGACCCGCTTCTAAATTAGACTCTAGCTCCATACGATGCTCGCCTAAAAATCGTTTCCGTGAATAACCTATCATAACTGGGTAATCAGTTATCAGGTTAGGGAAAGTGAGCAAGCGTCTGTTGAGTTCTGGTGTTTTCCCGAAACCAATGCCAGGATCAAGGATAATGTGTTCGTGATCTACCCCTTTTGACTCTAAAAGTTGTGCTCTATTATATAGGTCATCTCGGATGATATTAGCATCTTCAAGCTCACCATTATGTGCAGCCTGGATATCTGCTCCAATAAGGTGACTAATAATGCAGCGGGCGTTATGGTTCGATACTACCCTGACCATGGCTGGGTTATTCATGCCGGTAACATCATTAATAATGATGTCGTTTCTTATGGCTAGAACTTTTTCTACCGTTTCCGGATGGTGAGTATCAACAGAAAGCCAGCCAGGAAATTGTTTTTCAAGTTCCATTAGCACCGGTTCAAGGCGTGCCCACTCTTCATGCCAATCAAGTGCTACCGCTCCAGGCCTGGTACTTTCTGCTCCAATATCCACTAAAATGGCGCCGTCTTGAAATAACTTAACTGCCTGTGCAACTGCCTTTTTGGGTTCTACAAATTGACCACCGTCACTGAAACTATCTGGCGTAATATTTAAGATACCGACAAGTTGTGCCACTCTATTACTATAAAGCATTGCCATATGAATTAGCCAAACGTATGATAGATGGACTGCACAAATGTACTATGATAACCACCTATATCACTCTGAGCTCAAACTTTAGCAACCGGCAACATAATATTGCCGGAGGTCATAAAGCAGTTGAAAACCTTTCTAATTAAAGTTAAAGCACAGATTTCACTTCTATATCTTACAAAGCCTGTTAGCTACATCGATCAATCATTTTTTAATATGACACTTTGTGGCCAGACAACTCTTGAATCAGAGAAACTACTAACTAAACTTCACTTCACTTTTGATTTTGTGTTCCAGGATATCTGCAGAGAAAGCTACTCCACTTTTAAATTTGGGCTAACAGTTTATTGACCTCTTATTGACCCTTTTGGCTACTTACGATACAATAACAGCCTGATTAATCATTCCTAAAGGAAACCATGCAAAAGTGTGATCTGACCGGTAAAGGCAAACAATACGGCAACAATGTTAGCTTTTCTCAGCGCCATACTAAAAAAGTCTGGAAACCGAATCTGCAAATGAAGACTGTCACTATTGACGGCAAAACAGTTCAGATGAAGCTGAGTACGCAAGCCATTCGTACCCTCAAGAAAAAAGGGGTGCTGAATACCGTTTCTTCATCCGTCAAAAGTCAATAATTTACGATCGTTCAAGAACAACCAGTTGAGTAATATCACTCAGCTCGTTTAGCTTAAGACGATACTTAGTCGTCGTTTCTTTGGGATCCATTGCCAATTCCTTGAGAACAACTGCTAATTCTTGCTGTGGCACTGGGTAATGAAGTCCTTTGTCTGCATAATGAACAGGGATGAGCAGCCTTGGTTCAATTGCCTTAACAATCTGGAGGGCTCCTACCGCATCAACAGTGTACCCATTACCACCAACCGGTACCACCAGGACATCGACATGACCAACGTTTTCCAGCTGCTTATCACTTAGCTGCGGATAAATATGACCGGTTACAAGAAGGCTTTGGTCGCCGCAGATAAGCTTAAACATAGTGCAACTTACATCACCCGAATCTTCTATATTGGACCGAGCAGCAATACCAATAATAGAGATGTCTGACGCTTCGTACTCACCTGGGCTATCAAATGTTAGATGAGCTTTGGTAGGCGTGTGGTCTCGAGATGTGAATAAACTAACGTCGTTTTCTTTTATAATACTTTTGGCGCCAAGTTCACTTAAGTTGTCGTCTACGACAATTCGAGTTCCTTTATAGCTAACGCTCAAACAATTTGCTCCATAAAATTGTAGATCCATAAATAACTATTGTTCCTCCTCAGGGTTTACCTTCTCTGCAAATAAGTCATATGGGTCAATCAGGATTTGCTTCTTAGCTTGAGTAATTTTGGTAATAAAACGATCTCGTATCTGCTGACGGTAGCGGAAATCATTTAGGCTCATTGTGGTATAACGAATAACTTTATTCTCTCTAGCTTCCAACCCATCGACATATTTTTGAAGAGCATTTGGATTAACATCACCGACTACTAAAAAGTCAACCCCGCTGATATTGTCACGAGTGAACTGGCCAGTGTAAAGAGCAAGGTCAATATGGCCGATGGTTTTTAAATCGCCTTCAATATCAGTTTGTTCTTCATCGTTGTTTTTCTTCTTCGATATTTTTTGAACACCGTTCCCGAATATTTGATGGAGAGGTCGGTAGTACTCAAACTTCTGATTCACTTCGTAGTAAAGTTTGTTGTTGGTATTGTCTGAGGTAATAATACCGATGCTTAGTAAATTACTTAGTTCGCGCCTGACAGAGTTTATCTGCTCATCAATCTTTCGAGTTATTTCTCGAACGTAAAATGATCGGTTTGGGTTACTATAAAAAAGTTGCAGTAACTTTACCCGAGTCTTTGATCCAAACAATTGCTCAATCATAGACTTTAGTGTATCAAAAAGAAGGTTCTTATGAAATCTCGGTACCCAAAAATGTTGTTACCAAATCTACAACTACTGGCCACGAAACAGGGGCAGTAAGCCAGTGAATACTTTTATTGCGCTGGAACCAAGTCTGCTGACGTTTAGCAAGATCCATGGTCGATTGGATGATATTTTGACATAGCTCTTCTCGATTAATAGATCCCAAAAAGTATTCTCTCCATTCACGATAACCGATGCCTTTGAGCGCTTCACATTCCCAACCATATTGGGCTATAAGTTTTTGGACTTCCTCTTCTAGTCCATCTTCTAGCATGTCATTCAATCGCATTTCTATACGCCTCTTCAATATTTTCTTATTAGCCGAGTGAATACCTATTAAAAGAGTATGTGGTCGTAAATTGTGTTTCTTGGGTTGTCGTCCATTTCTTTTAATAAGATTTATGAGACGTCGTTTGTTTTTGACATCAACACCTGTAATATCTAAGCCAATCTGTTGAACTTTAACCAATAATGCAGCTAGTGGGAGCTTGTTTAATTCTTCTCTATTAACTGTGCTGCTAGGTGGCACAAAATCGTAGTCATAGAGAACACTATCAATATAAAGACCACTACCACCAACCATAATCGGTAGCTTCCCCTGACTAACTATATCTTGGATGACCTGCAATGCAAGTTTTTTAAAACGGGCAACATTGAATGGTTCATCAGGCTCAATAATATCTACTAAGTGATGCCTGATGCACTTCCTTTGCTGATCGTTCGGTTTTGCCGTACCAATATTGATACCACGACGGATAGTCGTGCTATCTGCACAAATGATTTCACCATTCCAAGTCTTGGCTATCTTTAGACCTAGCTCGGACTTGCCACTGGCAGTCTGCCCAACCACACATATGAGTGGTGAGACTTCTCGTGTCACTCCCTGTTCTCTCGCTCGTCAGGAAACCATAAGAGAGCTCTTATATCAATGCGATAAACCCCATCCACATGCACTCCTTCTGATTCTAAAACCTGCTTATGACCATTAATACCTCCTGGGTAACCTCTAGCCAGTTTGCCATCACGATGCACTACCCGATGCCAGGGAAGAGAAAGATCGCCATAATGAGCGATACCACCGACAATTCGAGCTGCCCGAGCATTACCACAAAGCGCCGCAATCTGACCATAACTCATGACCCGTTTTGGTGGTATATGAGCGACAAGGGCCTCTACTCGTTGCCGAAAATTAACTTCCTTGGCGGTCATCATCATTACTCATAGCCAATTATCCTCAAAGAGAAGTCTTAAAAACTCTCGATTTCGCTTCATTGGCAACAGTTTTTAGGAACTGCTCAGCACCAACTTTAATTGGAACATCCATAACCGCCATGTCTTTACGAATACGTGGCACCACTTCGTTAGCAGCTACTTCTTTCTCCCCTATAACAACAGTGTACGGTATTTTAGCAATTTCTGCAGATCGTATTTTTTTGCTGACAGATTCATTAGAGTTATCAAAGCCAATACGTACCCCGCTTTCTTTTGCGGCGCTTATCATTTTCTTGGCGAAGGCCACAATCGGCTCCGTTTGGTTGACACTAATCAGACGAACCTGTTCTGGCGCCAACCATACTGGGAATTTCCCGGCAGTGTGTTCTATATATAGCGCCATAAAGCGCTCAACTGAACCGAGAAGCGCACAATGTATCATAACGGGTTGCTTGGTGATGCCGTCTTCAGCAATATATGTTAGGTGAAAGCGCTCAGGTTGGACAAAATCCAGTTGGACAGTGGCTACCTGATGTTCGCGTCTGAGTGCGTCAGTTGCTATAAAATCAATTTTCGGTCCATAGAAAGCAGCTTCTCCGCCTACCTCAAAATACTCAAGCCCATTTGCTACAGTTGCTTTCTTCAGCTGTTCTTGGCTGGACCGCCAGAGTTCAGGATCACCGAGATACCCGTCGCCTTCGTCTCGATAACTCAAACGGACTTTTAGTGACATACCGGCAGTTGTGTACAGTTCGCGAGCAGCCTCTAAGAGATTGGCTATTTCAGCTTCAATCTGATCTTGGCTACAAAAAACATGACTATCGTCCTGTGTAATTGAACGAACTCTGCTGAGTCCAGCTAATTCCCCGGTTTTTTCATCACGGTAGACTGTGGTTGTTTCTAGATAACGCACTGGTAAATCCTTATAACTTCTTTGTTGGGCAGCATAGATACGAGTATGATGAGGGCAATTCATCGGTTTTAATATAAGTTCATCACTAGTTTCCTGGCTTGTGACTAAGAAAAGTTCATCACCAAATTTTTCCCAATGTCCCGACTTTTCATAAAGCTCTTTTTTAGTCAGATGTGGGATATGAACTTTTTCATACCCATAACGGGTCCTTAAACTATTGGCGAAGTTTATAAGCTCTTCACGCATAACTGTTCCTCTTGGGGTAAACAATGGTAATCCAGCGCCTACCATATCTGAAAAGACGAAAAGATCCAGCTCTTGCCCCAAACGACGATGGTCCCGCTTCAATGCCTCTTCCATGCGACTTAAGTATTCTTTGAGGCTATTTTCTTCTAGAAAAGCCACACCATAAATACGCTGCAATTGTGGATTCTTTTCATTTCCACGCCAATACGCTCCTGAGATTCGGACCAACCGAAAAAAGCCGACCTTACCGGTTGAAGCAAGATGAGGGCCACGGCAAAGATCCAAGAATTTACCACTCTTATAGAAAGAAACTTGACTTACCTGAGTGTTATCCTTGGCAACCATACCTTGCTCTTGAGGATTCAACTTACTGACCTCTGTAGTACCAGCTCTTTTAAGATCATTCAAAAGTTCTTCTTTATATGGCTGATCATTCTGTTGAGCCCAAATAATCGCCTCGTCAATAGGCATTTCTATACGCTCAAAGTTGTCATTACGACTGATAATCGTTTGCATCTGTTCTTCTATCTTAGGAAGATCAGTCTCCGACAATCTTACTCCAGGTATGTCAATATCATAATAAAAACCGTCTTCAACAGCCGGTCCTACGCCGAACCGAGCCCGAGGCCATATTTCCTGAATAGCAGCAGCTAAAACGTGCGCCAGCGAATGACGCATGGTGGCGAGCTTCTCCACTTCATTTGGTTGGGAAGATGTATCAGCCATATATCTTCGCTTCAGTATAACAGTTGGTTCATCAATGAAAAAAGGTTGAATGATCTCGCACATCATTCAACCTTTACGCTCGCTTTGCGAGATCAAAACAATCTCGGCAAAACTTCACCTAGGCATCTATCATAGCAAGGTTAGTATTATATGGCTAGCCATTTATGATGTAATTCTTACTTTAGCGTTGTGGAAAAATTATAAACACAACACCATATACGATATAGAATACGAATACCGTATACATTGCGCTGGAATATAACGATACACTGCCGTATACTTTGTCAGTGATAAGCTTTGGGGCGATTAGCTCATTTGGCTAGAGCGCCGCATTGACGTTGCGGAGGTGATAGGTTCGAATCCTATATCGCCCACCAACCTCGTACTATGTTAAACCAAAATAGAAATGTCCGGTTTTAGCAATTTAGAAATGTCCTACTTTAGGTAATCCTTTTTGAAGGCGGTTTCTGGTTAGGTTTGTTAGTAATGTTGTATGGAAGCAAGGTGAACTTACG
>JAJZAF010000003.1 GCA_021799595.1 bacterium
ATTCTTTTTCTGTCAGTTCTATTGTTTTTGGCACTAACTATTCCTCCATTATTTAATCCATGGAGGATAGCAAAACCGGACATTTCTATTTTGGAGAATTCAGGACATTTCTATTTTGGTGCGACACTGACTAACTGGATACTTTACATGGAGGTTTAAGCACGTTATAATTCTGCCAGAACCAAACGTGATGGATGGGTCAAGACAAAAAAGGCCTGCACTAAAAACACAGCGCCAAACAATAAAAATAGCCACCGGAAATTCAGTCTCTGTGCCGAGGGCAGTTTCAAAATTGCCATCGAACAGCCACCATACACCACAATCGATTAAACAGCTGGGACAACATATTCTCAGTATCGCAAATATAAAGAACTTATATGTGGAGACCCCATCAGTGACTGTATTGGCGCGGCATATACCAATGGATATGTCTCTTCCTGGTATGCCAAGCTCAATGCGCCCCATCGAACTATCAGGTGGTCAGCGGTGGCATAAATTGCAACGAGCGACAACTTGGGCTGTAGCCTTGCTGCTAACCATAGCATTGACGGGGAGTGGCTTATTATTCTCCCAAAGCTATCTGAAACTTCATCAAATCTTTAGAGGCACAGCTGGAACAGCTGCTGCATTAAAACCTAACCTTAATGCCAATGCGCTTAAGGGTGAAACAAGCGGTCGGGTCAATGTGCTCCTGCTCGGACGCGACGGGGGTGACAGAAATAATTCAAATATTACAAATTCTATAATGCTGGCGAGCATTGATGTCGTCAATGATAGCGAGACTCTTATTAGTCTGCCGAGTAGCCTGTGGGTCAATGTCAATAATATTGGAGTCATGAAACTTAGTGCTGTCTGGCAGAGTGGAGCTACGAAATATCTTGGCCGAGAGCCTGCCGGGACTCTAAGTACCGGAACAATTACAGCCGGGTTTACGGCAATCGACAATACAGTGAGCCAGATTCTTGGTGTTCATGTGGACTATAACGTTCTTATTAATTTTCAAGCCTTTAAACAAGCAGTGAACACAGTAAACGGGATAAGTCTAACAGTACCAACAACGTTGAACGATCCAACTATGGCTTGGCAAAACGACAATAACCCGGTACTGGCTCAGGCCGGTGTCCAGAACCTTAATGGGCAACAAGCCTTGAATTATGTTATGTCGAAAGAGACAACAAGTGATTTTGCTCGAGACCAACGTCAACGAGCAGTGCTTATAGCGCTGGAGCAGAAGATAGAAACTCTCGGTGTTCTATCTAATCCATTAAAAATATCTAGTCTTATAGACGCTTTCGGAGACAATATTCAAACTGATATGTCCCTCAGCAACGCCAGTCGGCTCTATGGTTTTATCCGTCGTGTATCGATGTCATCAATTGTTTCTACTGATTTTGTGACATCACCTAATCAATATGTCATGCCAGGTAATATTTCAGGACAAGCTATTGTACTTCCTTCAGCCGGACTATTCAATTATAGTGCTATTCAAACATATGTAAAAAGCATATTAAAAAATCCGTATCTCTTGCATGATAAAGCCAAAGTGCTCATTTTAAATGGTACAACCATGCCGGGTCTGGCTGCTACCGTAGCTAGTCAACTCGAAAAGTCTGGCATAAACGTTGTTGGTGTGGGCAATGCTCCAAGTAGCAGCTGGCCAAATACATCCCTTATAGATTTGGCACACAAAAGTGATATCTACACTGAACATTATCTAGAAGGGGAATTTAAAGTCACAGCCACAAAACGTCTGCCAGATAATGTAGTCCCAAACAGCGCCAATTTTGTTATCATAATAGGTAACAATGAGACTCATACCTTCCAAACTAAAGCCAGCTAGTGGTTTTGCCTATTTTTTTCATATCATTTTAATCTGTTTACTGCCGATAATTGTATATACACTAGTTGTGCTTAACTTTGTTCAGCTAGCCCTCAGCATAGTTGTCTTAAGTAAATGGCGTATGTTCGCTGTCAAACCTCGTTTTTGGGCTTCAAACATTCGTGCTAATGCTGTCGATCTGATGGTAGGCTTATCTATCGTTATATTTATGACACACAGTGCCACTTGGCCAGTTAAACTTCTTTGGGCTGTTCTCTATGGTGTTTGGCTTCTCTTTATTAAACCGGCCGGCAGTATATTGATGATTTCCACGCAAGCATTTTTAGGACAATTGTGCGCCCTCATGGCTCTCTTTTTAGTCTGGGCAGCAGGACCTACATACGGACTTACTTTATTGGCAGGTCTTTTTTGTTTTTTGGCAGCTCGGCATTTTCTAGATAGTTTCGACGAACCGTATGCACGTACGTTGGCCTACATATGGGGTTATTTTGGGGCTGCTTTAACATGGCTTCTTAGTCACTGGCTTCTTTTTTACCGTGTCGTAGCACAGCCGACTTTACTGCTTAGTGTGGTTGGATATGGATTGGCGATACTGTACTACCTCGATCACAGCAAACGGTTAAATCCTGGCTTGCGGCGACAAATAGTTTTTGTTATGGTAGCCATTGTCGTTGTCATTGTGGCATTCTCGGATTGGGGTAATAAAGTTGTATAAAGGTGGGTATTATGACTGAAAATGAATCGGCAAAATCGAAAGATGAAACGTCAGAACCAATGTCTTCCTTTAGTGTGTCCAGTAAACCGAATCCACCGAAGACTATTAGTTTCACAGTACCGTCACTGCCAAAATTACCGGCTGGCAGCTTTAATAAACATGGCAAGCGGTACTTGGCAGCAGCACTCGTAGTTCTTTTTGTCGTCATTGTACTTATAAGTAGCTTCTTAGGAGCATGGATTGAGAGAAATGTTAGTGGTAGCAGCGCGGTGACCGCGAGCCTTGGTAGCCAAAAACAGATTATTACTAGCAATGGAGAGCTGACAGAAAAGATTGCCAAAATTGTTGGTCAAAGCGTGGTTAGCGTCAACGTCAATATTAATAGTGGCTCTAATACTGGCTCAGCAAGCGATAGCTTCGGGCTTTTTGGTTTTTCACCGCCACAACAATCAACCCAAGCAGCAGGAACAGGTATTATCATTTCATCCAATGGCATTGTTATGACAAATCGGCATGTGGTACCGGTTGGCACCACTAGTGTCAGCGTTACGCTAAGCGATGGTACACAACTTAATGACGTTTCGGTAATCGGTCGTACAAGTAGTAACAGTAGTCTCGATGTGGCTTTCCTAAAGATCAAAAACACTGATGGCCATAAGCTAATACCTGCAGTACTCGGTAACTCATCGCAAGTAGAAGTTGGTGAACCGGTAGTAGCTATCGGTAATGCACTTGGTCAATTTCAAAATACTATTACAAGCGGCATTATCTCAGGTTATGGTCGTGATATTACGGCTAGCAGTAGTATCGGCAGCAGCACAGAAGGTTTAGAGGATCTATTTCAGACTGACGCTGCTATCAATGAGGGTAACTCTGGCGGTCCATTGGTGAACCTCAACGGTCAAGTTATTGGTATGGATACTGCGACAGCTTCATCGGGGCAAAATATTGGTTTTGCTATCCCAATCAATGATGTTATGGGTCTTATTAAACAAGTTCTCAAAACAGGTACCTTTTCTCAACCATATCTGGGTGTTCGTTATGTTCCGCTAACTCCTGATGTCGCTAATGAATACAATCTTAGTGTAAATAACGGAGCTTTTATTGCTCCAAGTAATAATCCGAGCAGTAATCCTTCAGTTATCCCTGGAAGTCCAGCTGCTCAAGCTGGTTTACAGCAAAATGACATCATTACACAAGTTAATGGTAAAAACATTAATCAACTTAACTCCTTAACAAGTCTACTTGATAATTATGTATCCGGTGACAAGATCACGCTCACGATACTGAGAGGAAATAACACAATTCATGTTAATGTTACTCTTGGTTCAGAGCCAAGTTCATAAAATTTTTGTTCAACAAATTGCAAAGTCTACATAGTTCAGGTTAGTGACAAAAAACTAGAGCTAATTTAGGGAGATAATGTATAGTTAGGATTTCGATGTTCATTTAGACAAGATTGAACGCTACTTAATGTAATGCCAGGCACAAAAACTCAGAACACTTAGTCGTTGTCTTTATGACGAAATGCCTGCACTAAGCCATTAGTTTCGTGCAACTGGTACCTTACCTGCTGAGCAATGTCACTCATCTCTGCGTGTTGAAACTTTAAAGATTCGGTTAATATAAACAACGGTTTTTTTGGCAAGTTACTGACTTGTTTAAAAAGTGATCTATAGATTTGTAATCCATTCGTGCCGCCGAATAGAGCTTGCTTTGGTTCGTAGGCAGCAGCCTTATTTATCTTATAATCATCTGGTAAGTAGGGGAGATTGCACAAAAGAATGTCATATTTTTTCGGAGCGTTTCTTAGTAGATTACTTTTTATGGTGCTTATGTTTAATGTAAATATATCTACATTTGTTTTTGCTACTTTTAGTGCTTCCGGATCGATATCTAATAGTGTTACCTGGCAAAGAGGAAAGGTTAGTGCAGCTATAATTCCAAGTACACCACTGCCACAACCAATGTCAGCAATTCTCAAAGAACGTTGGCTGTACATGTGTTTTAAGTCATTTTCTAAAACGTTTTGTAAAGATTCAATGAAACTTTCGGATTCTGGCCGAGGCTGCATCACGGCGGGTGTTATAACAAACTCTCTGCCATAGAATTCTTGTCGACCGCGAATGTAAGCAATTGGCTCATGTTTTGCTCGTCGCTTGAGTAATTTTTTGAGACAGCCTGTTTCTTGGGTAGACAACTTAACTTCTGGGTGAGCACATATCCAAGCTCGATCATGTTTGACAATATATTCAGTGAGTACTAATGTGTCTAGCCAAGCAGTTATAATGCCGGCGCTTGTAAGCTGGCGGGTAGATTCTTGTAGCCACTGGCCAAGAGTAGGGGAAGTAAATGGTTGAGATAAAACCTTTGACATACTTACTCTTTATTGATTAGCTCATGTTCGGCTGTTTGCAAGGCTTCAATAAGGTCGTCGATGTCACCATTTAGGGCACCAGTAATATTGCTGCGACTGTAGCCAATACGGTGATCAGTAATTCGATCCTGGGGGAAATTATACGTCCGAATTTTTTCTGAACGGTCACCAGAGCCTATAAGTTTTCGCCGGGCCTCGGACAATTCCTTTTCTTCTTCATCTATTTTACGCTTTAATAGCCGTGCCCGTAGAATACTCATGGCCTTAGCCTTATTTTTTATTTGGGACTTTTCATCTTGATTGGATACGACTAAGCCTGTTGGTAGATGAGTAATTCGTACTGCCGAGTCGGTCGTATTAACGCTCTGACCACCATGTCCACTGCTTCGGTAGACATCAATGCGCAAGTCTGATGGATTAATCTCTATGTCTGCCTCTTCCGCTTCGGGCAACACCGCGACCGTAACGGTTGATGTATGAATACGACCTTGGCTTTCTGTAACAGGCACTCGTTGTACCCGATGTACACCAGCCTCAAACTTGAGATTTTTGTAGGCATTATCTCCATGAACAGCAAATATAATTTCCTTAAAGCCACCGACTTCATTCGGAGATTCACTAATAAGTTCTAAGCGGTAACCGTGATTCTCTGCCCAGTGAGCGTACATCCGATACAGTTCGCTGCTGAATAAACTGGCTTCATTGCCACCAGCTGCTGCCCGTATTTCAAAAATGACGCTGCGATGATTGTTCGGATCCTCAGGAGTGAGCACATTTGCTAGCCACTCTTCATTATTAGCTATATCTTTCTTCAGTTCTTTGACTTCGGCAGTAGCTATCTCTGCTAACTCAGTGTCCTTGCTATCTTGTAGTTCGATTGCTGCCTGCAGGTCTTTCAATAATCCGGCTCTTTTATCGAAAAGGTGAAGAATACTTTCGAGTTCATTCTTGCGTTTTGCTAGCGTGGGGTATTCCTTGCTGCTATAGATAGCCGGATTCTCGAGGCGAGCGTTCAGTTTATCTAGCTCTTGGCGTAAATCATGTTCTTTCTTGTCGTCCATATACGTACTTTCTACTAACAGTATAAATGGTTAAGAAGGCAAGAGAGATGAGTTAACGGTTCGTTGATTGCGTATTTTCTGCTTTTGTCTCAGCTTTTTTGATCTTAGCAATTTTACGTTTAGCCTGTTTTTGAGCAGCAGCTGCACGTTTCTCTTTAGCAGCTGCTCCTGCGGCTGCTCGTGCTTTAAACTTATCAACGCGACCTTCAATGTCCAGTATGCGTTCCTCGCCAGTAAAAAAAGGATGAGATGCGCTTGTAATGTGTACCTTGATGAGTGGATATTCCTGTGAGTCTTCCCATTTAGTAGTTTCTTCGCTAGCTGCGGTAGAACGTGTCAAGAAACGCCAGCCGTTATTAAGATCTTCAAAAACAACTTGCCGATAATTATCTGGATGTAATCCCTTTTTCATAGTCAGTTTATGATAACATGTCTCTGTTACGCAGGTCAACACGCCATATGTTTTAGTGAATAAAAAAATAATCCGCTTTAATCTCTCTTGTTTCTTTTACATCTGTTATGATATACTCTGCACACAGAGTAATTAAGCAGGTTGAGGATTTATCCTCCTACGGTGGCACCTTGAGCGGACCCCGTTTGGTACTCAGCCGAAGAGAAAGGGTAGTATAGATGACAACCACAGAGGTAGATATTAAGAAATTACTTGAAGCTGGGGCACACTTCGGTCATAAGACTGAGCGCTGGCATCCTAAAATGGCACCATATATTCATAGTAAGAGGGCCGGTATACACATTATTGATCTGACTAAGACAGTCAGTAGTCTGCAAATAGCTCTCGATTTTCTGAATAAGACCGCCAGCGATGGCAAACAAATTCTATTTGTTGGCACCAAACGGCAAGCTCAAAGTATTATCCGAGAAGCTGCTGAGACAACTGGAATGCCCTATGTTACAGAGCGTTGGCTGGGAGGTATGCTGACAAATTGGTCTACAATTGGTGGTCGCGTCAAGCACCTGCAAGAACTTGAAAACCGCATGGCTAGCGGGGAACTAGCCAACAAATATAACAAGCTTGAGGTGCAACGCTATCAGGAAGAGATAGATCAATTGAATGTGCTCTACGGTGGCGTCAAAGAACTCAACAAAAAACCTGGTGCAATTTTTGTGGCAGATATTTTGCATGATGCCAATGCCGTGAAGGAAGCTAAGAAGCTCGGCATTCCCATTGTTGCTATTGTCGATACTAATGGTGACCCTACGCTGGTTACCTATCCAATTCCTGCAAATGACGATGCCATTAAGACTATCCAACTTATCGTAGACTATGTACAACAAGCCATCAATACCGGCAAAAGCGCTATGAAGAAAAGTGCAGACAAAGATGAGGCGCCTGAAAAGTCATCCGTTTCACAGTCGGCTGTGAAGATATAGAAAGGGAAAAATACATGACGATAGATATTAAGGAAATCAGACAATTGAAAGAGTTAACCGGTGTCGGACTGACTGATGCCAAACGAGCCCTTGAAGATAGTAATGGTGATTTTGATAAAGCACTAGCGGCTATGCGCAAAAAAGGTTTAACCAAGGCTGAGAAACGCAGTGCTCGAGAAGCTCGAGCTGGTTTAATTGGTACATATAACCATGATGGCCGAATTGGTGTTCTCGTTGAGGTAAACTGCGAAACAGATTTCGTTGCTCGTAATGAACTATTTAAGACACTTGTGAAAGACCTGGCCATGCACATTGCAGCTAGCGCACCATTGTATGTTGATACTGAAGCTATGCCAACTAAAGAGAAAGAACGTTTACATGCTGAATTAACAGATAAAGCAAAAAGCGAGGGAAAACCGACCGATCATCTGGAAAATATTGTCGAGGGACAGCTGGAGAAATACTATGAAGAGCATTGCTTACTGAAACAGCCGTTCGTTAAAAATCCTGATCAGACCGTTAAGGGACTTGTTGCAGATTATGCTGCGCGTCTTGGCGAGAATATTGTTGTCCGACGTTTTGAGCGTATGGCTATCGGAGAGGTTGTATAATATAATTTCCCGGTACGCGTGATATATTGAAAATAGATGGACCCAGTCAAGTTACTTACCGACACCAAGCAAAAACTATCTCAGAGTTTAGAACGTTTTGAGAATAGTTTAAAGACGTTAAGAACTGGCAGAGCTAACGCTAGTATGCTAGAAAGTGTTGTCGTTGAGGTATATGGCATAATGATGCCACTAAATCAGGTGGCATCGGTCACTGCACCTGAAGCACAGTTATTACAAATTACTCCTTTCGACCCGAATAATTTAGGAGCTATCTCGATGGCTATTCGCAATAATCCAACTCTCGGGTTGAATCCGGCTGATGATGGCCGGGTGATTCGCGTACCCATTCCTCCTCTCAATGAAGAACGACGACGAGAGCTGGCAAAGCAAATAGGTTCCAAACAGGAAGAGCACATGATTACTGTACGTAATATTCGTCGTGAGGCGATGAATGATATAGAGACTGCAAAAAAAAATAAGGAACTTGGTGAAGATGAAGCAAAGCGATACATAAAGCAAATCGAAGAACTCATTAATGAGACTCATTTAAAAATAGAGAAAGCATCAAAAGCCAAAGAAGTCGAGATCATGACCGTTTAGAGTTTTTCTAAGTGTGATTAATAACCGTTGTGCCGATTGGAGCCCAGTTGTAGATCCATTCAGCCTGTGAGACTTCTACACCAATACAGCCATGTGAAGTACCGGTTACTCCAAAGACACTGGCAGGTCGCCAATAGTTACCATGAATGGCATCACCGGAGTAGTCGAAATAATTAACCCATGGCACATTCGGTTGAACGTATCCAGGTCCGATCATCGTTTGTGATGTTAGTTTGGTCCATATATGGAACTCGCCAGTGGGAGTCGGGGTTGATGGCTTGCCATCGGAAGTTAGGAACGTATTGACAAGTTGTCCGTTTTGCCAGGCATAAAGACGATTGGTGGTGACGTCTTCTTCGAGCAACTTTGGAAAATTGGCAGGAGTTAAAGATTGAAACGGTACTGTATTAAGGGGCGTATTAAATGATAGGCCTTTCGCATTCATTAGATTGGAGGCGGACTGCTCGGCTTGAGCACTCAAACCACCTGGATCACCCAAAGATGTACCATTTTTACCGGCTAGAATAACTCCTGATGGAGTGATGCCGTCAGTATGAGTGACACTGACTTGGTTAACCGGCGCGGTGACATATTGATTAGCCAAAGATAATAGAGAAGACTCCATTGCCTTGGTATTGACCTGAATATAATCTTGAACGTTGTTGGTGCTGGGAGTGATAATCAGCCAACTACGAATGGTGTTTGGACTAATAGCTATTGTTTGCGAGCCGACAGTTAGATTAGCTTGTTGTGAAGTGATTTTCTCCAGCTCTTGCGCTAGTTGGATATGAGGTATAGCTATACTGAGACCTGCGATAGTATGCATTGATGGCTTAACAATAGCGATTGGCTTGAATTGAGCGCTAATCCGAGATGACCAATAATTACCACCAACAATTATAATAAAAATACCAATAATAAAACCTGCAATAGCAGTACTGCCGACTTTGTAGTGCTTCAAGTATGCTACCGAGCGATGTAAATGTACGAACGAGAATTTTTTAGGAAAGTATGAGCGCCGGGTATTGTGTAGATGACCTGGCATCAAATTAAGGCTGACAGTATCTTTTAATAAAGTGCCACTGGAAAGCGACAGCGCAGGTTGGGCGATCAAAGTCGGCTCCATAGCTGAAACCGAAGTCTTTAAAGGTCGTTTGTAACCTCTAATTTGCCCGGAAATATCTTGTATCCGGTTCATCACCACAACTCCATTTGTATGTTGCACATTTTTTCAGCTTTCAATAAGCTTTAACAGTCCTAATTATATATTGTGCACAAGAAGTTTGTAAACCCTAAAACGAGACTGATACAATAAATAGATGTCGCTCATATTACTCATTGTTGGCGTTGCCTTAATTATCGGACTAATTATTAGTCACGAGTTTGGCCATTTTTTAGTAGCGAGAAAGAATGGAGTAGAGGTTGAAGAATTCGGCATTTTTTTCCCGCCTCGTCTCTATAGTCGACAGACAAAAGATGGTTGGGTATTCAGCATTAATCTTTTGCCGCTTGGTGGGTTTGTCAAACTAAAGGGAGAACATGATAGTGACACTGAACCGGGAACTTTCGGGGCGACAAATTTGGGAACAAAGGCGAAAATACTGCTCGCCGGCGTTACCGTTAATCTCATTACTGGTCTCATCTTATTTACTTTATTGGCGCTTATTGGTATGCCGAAACTGCTGAGCAATCAGTATACGTATAAAGACAACACGAAATTAATTGCCCAAAAAGTTATGGTTAACGATGTCGTGACCGGTTCACCAGCTGCGAAAGCTGGGCTGAAGGTAGGGGATCAATTAACAGAATTATCTTTGCCTAATAATAAAAAAGTGTCCTTTGTAACTAGTGCTAATGATATGCGCTCGATTACCAAGAAATATGCAAATCAGGTGGTTGATATCCATTATTTAGATAACGGGCAGGCGTTTATTAAACAGGTTCGATTCCTGCCGAGAAGTTCAAGTTATCAACTCGGCGTAGCAACCCAGCAGCTTAACTTATATCGATCGACGTGGTCGGCTCCCATTGTAGCACTTGGTCTTGGAGGGCAATTAATCTGGGCTACTATTATCGGTCTCGGGCATTCTCTAGCTGGGCTTGGTAGTATTATTGCTGGAATTGTTACTCATAACGATGTGGCTCGACATAACGGCCAGACTGCAGCAGTTGCTAATCTAACCGGTCCGGTCGGCATATATGCCATTTTATACTCCTCGTCAGCTATGGGATACCAGTTTGTACTTTTCATAGTTGCTTACATATCTTTAGTTCTCGCTTTCATGAACATTCTTCCCATACCGATTGTAGATGGCGGCCGTCTCTACCTAACACTTATTAGTCGCTTTCTTAAGCGTCCAATCAGCGCCAAGCGTGAAGAAGCAATCAACATGGTAAGTATTGTCTTACTATTACTTTTGTTTGTCTTAATTACGATTGCTGATGTCAAACGCTACTACTAAACTGAAGTCTATTAAAGCGCCAACTCATAATGTTCATGCATCGGCAAATTCTAAAAAGTTACATAATAAAGCTACCTGGAATCCTGTTGTTGGCGTCGGCATAGGAATAGTCGTCTTTTTTGGCGCCCAACTTATCAGTGAACTCTTGCTGTCGTATTATCGCTATCCGAGACATTGGTCTACTCAACAAGTCATAAATTGGCTCAGCAACTCCATAACTGCTCAGTTCCTCTTTATTCTCATTGCAGAAAGTCTGGTTGTGGCTGGCGTGTGCTTTTTTGTCAGTCGCTATAAAAACGGCCTAAAGGTAATTGGTCTTCGGCGTCCTCGCTGGAGCGACCCACTATATGGCTTAATTGCAGTACCGGTATATCTCGTCTTGTATTTTATAGCAGTCGCGGTCGTTAGCCATTTTGTGCCCAGTTTAAATGTGAATGAAAAACAGCAACTTGGATTCAATAACGTTTCTGGAGTAGGAGAGATGACCCTGACATTTATCAGTCTAGTCGTGCTACCGCCGATAGCCGAAGAAATCTTATTTCGGGGACTTATCTACAGCAGTCTGAAAAAGAATTTACCGATAGCTGTAGCTCTTACTGGCAGCAGCTTGCTAGTTGCCTTTAGCCATTACACTGCCTCCATCTTTTCCTTTATCTTTGGTTGTATTTTGATCTTTTTATGCGAAGTAACTGGCCGATTGTGGATCAGAAAGAGCTTACCAATTGCCATAGCTCTTACTGCCAGCAGTTTGTTGCTTGCCTTTGGGTACTACATTGTCTCTGCCGTTGCTTTTATCCTTAGTTTGATCTTGATGAGCTATTTGTGGAATGATCGGCTGTGGCTCAGAAAAATCATGCCTGTCATGGCAGTTGTCGGTACCAGTCTAACATTTGCCGTTGGTCACCTGCCGGAAGGAGGATCATCCGGTCCGCTTTACATTGCAGCCATTGATACATTTATTCTCAGTCTCGTCTTAATTTACTTACGAGAGAAAACTGGCCGATTGTGGGCGAGCATGACTCTTCATGCTCTGAAAAATACCATTGCATACATTGCGCTTTATATTGCTTTTATTCACTTGAATACAAAGTTTGTATAGCAAAAAAGTGCCCAAGAGAGATGCGAATGCCTGCTCACTAATTGGGGTATGCTACAATCGATCTCAGGTTAGTAAAAACAAAAAAGTATCATGGGTCGACATAAGCTATCTGAAACTGAGATTGAGAAGCGACTGGTTCGTCTAACGAACCTGGAGCGACTACACGCTCAGGATCAGCAGATCAAGGCCGAACTACGAGCAGAGAACAAGCAACTTAAAGCTGAAATCACCGAGCTGAAAGAATACTTCTCTGGCATTATTGAAACTCAAGCTGCCCGGATCACTGAACTAGAAACTATGGTCTACGGTCGGAAGAACCGGTTCCGTTCCGGCGGCGGCCATAAGACACCCAAGCTACCACGAGATACTGCTTCCTATCATCGGTCTCAACCATCCGAAGATGAGATAACTGCCTCAGAGCATCATGCCATTGATGCTTGTCGTCATTGTGGTGGTCCGCTCACCGACAAAGAGGAGCACACCAAGTTCGTTGAAGATATTATCCTGGCAGCATTGAATACTGCTACTCAGTTTAAAACAGTAGAGAAACACACTATTGAACGAGGTTACTGCATCCGTTGCGGTCAGTACAGTAGTGCTCAGGACCTGAGAGGCCAAGAAGTCACTATTGGCCCAATGGTTCGTACCCTCATTTGTTATCTCATAACCCTACGAGATCACAGCTATAGTCAGGTACAAAATATCCTCTGGGATGTCTACCGCTTTAAGATAACAGACGGGGAGATTACCAATATCTTGAATGCTCGGAGATTGGAGCTACTGCCAGCGTACGAAAAGCTGAAAGATAGTATCCGAGCCGGTCCAGCAGTCCATATGGATGAATTACGCTGGAAGATTCAATCCGAGGGTGCTGGCTATGCTTGGTCAATGAGTAGCACAACTAGCTCTGATGTCGTCTTCAAACTGGCTGACAACCGCGGCAAAGGTAACGCTGAAGATTTACTGGGTGAAAACTTCCAGGGTGTTGGTATTACCGACCGCTACCGCAGTTACCAAGATCTGTTTGCTCTACACCAGATCTGCTGGGCTCATCTGCAGCGAACTGCCAAAGATCTGACTCATCTGGAATGCTTGGGTAAAGCTAAGCTCAAACACGTTACCATGTTCTACAAACAACTGGCTGCAATCTATGCTGCTATCCGGACTTACCAAGAGGAGCCGTTTAATGAAACCAAACGAAAGACTCAGGCCGAGCAGCTACTGGGCAAACCACACGACTCTGTACTCCTAACAGGTTAGATCCCAAGAAGCTGACTGACCTGAAAGCTGGTATCTTGGAGTACCGGGACTGTTTGTTCGTCTGTCTGACAGTCAATGGTATACCAGCTGACAACAATAGGGCTGAACGAGATATTAAGCAGTTAGTCATGAAGCGAAGGAAGAGTCTAGGTAGTAAAACAACCAAGGGGGCTAGGACATTAGAAGTCCTCCTATCTATCTGTGTTAGCCTGTATAACCGAGATAGAGATAACTTCTTTCCCAACTTCCATACCTTAGCAGCCTCAAGCTAATCCCCAATTAGTGAGCAGGCATAGATGCGAGGCTTTTATTAATGAAATAATAGTTTATAATATATATATTATGGATTGTTTTGTAAATCATAATTCAGTAAGGCGTAGAAGGCCGTTTCTTGCAGGAAGTCTGATTGGGGTCTTATTGTTATCATCCTGTACTAGTAACCAAAGTCGTCACTTTAACATTGCAAAACGTTTTACTTGTAACAATCAACAAAAAGATTATCATTCATCTGACCTAGAACGACGTCTCCAATTCGTATCACCTGACGGACAACGATTTATTGGCTTATTTAACGTTATCGATGGTTCTTTAGTATGTGTGAGTAATGTGGCGGGTATAGATGCTATAGAAGAGGAAACTCGAGTTGCTCAAGACAGAAGTGGTCTAGATATTACTGATGCTTCCTTTCATTGTCTAGAGAAACCCCAACCTGAACCAGAGTTAATATGTCAAAATTCACAAATTAGCTGGGGAATCGCATGGTCAGTTGAAGGTAGTCCATAGCCAGATTTAAAAAACATCAGACAACAAATAGTTTCATGTAAGCCCTTATGTTATTCTAAATTCAAAGAGCAAGAAGATATGGTAAACCAAGACTGGCCCAATATGAAAGATGTAGAAAGTGACCAATCTGCTGAAGCTATCCAATCAAACCTAAATACACCTAACCAGTCATCTTCAATGATCGATTCAAGTGTGAATATCTACGATTATAATCGAAAATTTCAAACTGCTTTTTTATTATCTATTTTTATTGGGTTTTTAGGAGCAGATCGTTTTTACCTTGGCTATAACAAGAAAGGGATTATTAAATTATTTACGCTTGGTGGACTTGGTATATGGTGGTTTATAGATCAACTACTTTTGCTTTTTGGAAAAATGAAAACTTCAAATGGCTTACGCTTTGCAGACTATCAGACTTCTGTAAGGCTTTCCTGGTGGTTGTTTCTTTTTATGTGGGTAGTAGTTATTCCAGGAATATATTTAGGGGCAGCAACAATATATAGAAATCATCAGCCAGTTCTTGTATTGAACAATAGTTCAAAATTCGATAATTTATTATCACCAGCACCAGCAGATACGATTACTCCATTGGGCCATACAGTTATAGGGACGGGGGATGCAACAGGCCTTAATGTGGCCGTTGCAAAAGTTATACAGAATCCCGATGTCAACGGACCTCCTGCTAAGATTGGCAATCAATACCTTGAAGTTGATCTATACGTAAAGAACACCAGTAAAACTATGCTAGCAGTTCCTGACACTTTTTATTACCGGACTAGTACAGGCCAGCTAATAGGCGTGGCAGATGATAAGAGCGATGTCCAGATTGTTGGCAAACAACCTGTAATCAATCTGTATCTAGCACCTGGGCAGTATAACAATAGTCACTACCTTATATACCAAGTACCAATAGGCGATAAAGGTGAGTTGATTTGGTTTGACGGCTACGGTCAGATCAATTCTGTCAAACTTGCTGTTTTTTCTCTTTTTTAAGCTTTTATACAAGGCTAGGGAGCATCATTTAACACGGAGCATCTACATCAAGGTCTCCCATAATGTACTGATAATAGATATTCCTGGCTCCCGTAAATTCTGTAGAGCAGTCCGTTCTGATGGTAGACGGAGAAGGAGGACCCTGACTACCCGTAGCATACCAGCCGTAATTATTGCTATGCCAGCTTCCGACAATGTATTGCCACATATCTTGAGTTGAATAATAGCCTATAACTTTCACTCCAGCTGATTGCAAGCCAATGGCTAAGCCGTACAAAAACGTAGCATTGAGCGAATCATCTTCCTGCCAGGGGATACTTGGACCTGTCTCCACATCAATAAACCAGGTATTTGAGTATGCTCCCTGTGAGCCAGCGTAGCTGACATCCCATCTTCCAAGGTCCCACCCACAATTAAAAGCAGTTCTTCTGCTTAGGTGTGGATTGCATTGATTAGATTGATAATTAGTATTAACATACAGAGCATAAGAATGAGCGTGCTGGAGCTCGTCCTTCAAGCAAGGGTTTATCTCCCAGTCTCCACCACCATTGACTCCAATTATGGCCCGAGAATAGTAACCAAGACCTGGAGCAACCAGCGGAGAATTTTTAGCGACACATTTGTCATGAGAAAAATCAACCATTGAAGTAGCCGCGAGTCCATTGGCTGGATTCAAGAGAGATAAAAAGAGTGTTTCAACAATTAGTCCTATCAGTAATCCAACTAACTTTCGGTAATACATTATTTTTTCTCGTATATTTTTTGAAGATTACTTTTTAAATCAATTCCTAACAACATTACAAATATCCTCATCTATATATATCCAACCACAAAACCAATAATAGCTTCAGCCGTGATCGCCACCGTTAAACCAACTAGTGCGTATATAATGCCGTCTCTGGCCTGTTTCATTCTCTCTGGGCTACCACCCGACACCACATAACGCAGCCCCGATACCACTATCATGAGCAATGCTACTGCCCCAATAGCACCAAAAGCTATGCCAAGAACCGCTTCCACAGCAGCACTGCTAGCAGCAGTATTGGATCTATTTGGAAGGTTACCTGGAGCAGCTATGCTTATTGCACTGCTGGGTGGAGGGCTTGGGGTAGGCTTGGATGCGGCAGGAAAACTACTGCCTTTTGTAAGAGTTGCATCCGGTATGCCGGGACCACAGTGAATACTACTAGTTTGTCCACTGGATACTTGAGGTACGCCAGGAAAACAATCAGCTTTTACAATTGTGACTGCGTGATCTCCATTGGGGTTAGTTGATAAAGAGTTAACCTCAGTTTCAAATGACGGGGATTCATTTGAGTTTGAACTAGAGCTACATGAAAGTCGCCGGTCACCCGATTTAGAATTTATCACCACATTCTCGTTAGAGGAGCAATAAAGAGCAAGGTAGCTGACTGTACCTGACGCATAAGTTACCGAAGGAGCTGACATAAGTAGAATAAGTACTGTCGCTATACCTCTGGACAGTTCTTGAGATTTACTGAGTATTAAATTTTGTTTTTTAACAAACATGTTGATGATGTTAATTTTTTCAAACTAATTTTATCAGCTTAGGTTAATTATTACACTTAAATGTAAAATTAGCTAACATGAATACTATTTCATAATCTTTGTAGTTTAGCTTTGTGCTCAGTAGGGGTTAAATAGTTTAGGGGTTGACGTGGCTCTCCTATATGGTATGTATGACACTTTGGACGTCCCTGAAAGTTTTTATTGTACCCGACCAAGCCATGAAATGAATTAATAGTCGAACTTCCAAAATTTCGTACGTTGCTAGAGAGCAGTCATCTCGCTACAATATGGGCATTATGTTGAGAGAAATATGAGATTGTCCCAGCTGTTTACTAAAACGTCTAAGAATATTCCAAGCGACGAAACTGCACGGAGCGCGCGTCTCCTTATTCAGGCTGGATACATTCATAAAGAAATGGCTGGTGCCTATGCATACTTACCCCTTGGTCTGGCAGTAATAGATAATATTAAAACAATTATCAGAAAGGAAATGGATGAGCTTGGTGCGAGTGAGCTTCTTATGACTACGATGCAATCAAAAGACCTATGGCAGAAAACTGACCGTTGGGATGACCAGAAAGTAGATATTTGGTTTAAGACAGAATTGAAAAACGGCACGACTGTAGGTTTAGCATGGTCACACGAAGAGCCAATCGTGGCGATGATGAAGGACTATCTGTCAAGCTACAGAGACCTGCCGGTAGCAGTCTATCAATTTCAAAATAAGTTGAGGAATGAGCTACGAGCTAAAAGTGGTATTTTACGTGGACGAGAGTTCTTGATGAAGGACCTTTATGCTTTCTCGACAAGCGCGGAAGAATTGCAAGACTTCTATGATCGGGTTAGTGATGCATATATGCGGATTTTTGCAGCTGTTGGGCTTGGCAATGACACCTACCTTACATACGCTTCTGGTGGGGCGTTTACCCAATTCAGCCATGAGTTTCAAACTGTTACTGAAATTGGCGAAGACACTATTTATCTTAGCAAAGCCAGACGTCTGGCTGTTAATAAGGAAGTGTACAAAGATGACGTACTGGCACAGCTCGGTCTTAATAAAGAGGACCTAGAAGAAATGAAGGCTGCCGAGGTGGGAAACATCTTTAATTTCGGTTCAACAAAAAGTGAACAACTCGGAGTGACATTTACTGACCAATCAGGCCATGAAAAACCGGTTTACCTAAGTTCTTATGGTATTGGAATATCGAGACTAATGGGTGTTATTGCTGAGCACTTTGCTGACGATAAAGGGCTCGTCTGGCCAACAGCGGTAGCGCCTGCTCAAGTTCATCTCATTCGGCTTGGCGAAGCTAGCCAGGTGGTCAAACAAGCCGACAAACTCTATAGTAGCTTGACAGCGGCGCACGTTTCGGTACTATATGATGACCGTGATGAGCGAGCAGGTAAAAAGTTTGCCGATGCCGATCTAATTGGTATACCAAATCGGGTGCTTGTGAGCGATAAGACGGTCAATGACGTCAGCTATGAATGGAAATCTCGTACCAGCGATGAATCAGAGCTGATGAGCGAAGAACAGCTATTAAAAACGCTGGCTATTAAGGACTGAGCGTTGCTATAATGGGCAAAGCGTACGAGGATCCCATATAACTTTGTGAGACTACCATTTCGTAGTCAAGGAGGACAGGGCTAATGAAGAAATTGTTTCGATTGACTCAAAGCGGTGTTGATGAACTGAAAACCGAACTCGATAATCTCGTCGCTAAGCGCAGCGACATTGCCGATGCTATTAAAACTGCTCGTGAACTCGGGGACCTAGCCGAGAATGCTGAATACCAGTCGGCCAAAGCAGAGCAAGATCGAAATGAGACAAGGATCGCAGATATTGAAAACATCCTTCAAAATGTCGAGATTATTAAAAAACCCCACGGTGACAGCAAAGTACAACTTGGCTCAACCGTGAAACTGAAAAGTGGTGGGAAAATGAAGGAGTTTCAGGTTGTTGGTACCGTTGAAGCTGACCCATTGAGTGGTAAGATTTCTGATGAATCCCCGATTGGCCAGGCGCTGCTTGGGAAGAAGGTAGGCGATCGTGTCGAGATTGCCACTCCAACCGACGTTACGGCGTACAAAGTGATCAGCATCAATTAATAAAGCCAACAGAGAAACATTTTATGCAGTGGCTGAACACAATTGCTGACGATCTTATTGCCAGGCGGCCAGAGGGAGAGATTTTAATTGAATCCGGTGCCTCTCCTTCTGGCATATACCATTTAGGTCATATGCGCGAACTAATGACCGCAGATGCCATTATGCTGGAGCTGAATCGCCGTGGTCGAAAGGCCAGACATATCCATTACGTTGATGATATGGATGCTTTTCGCAAAGTGCCGCATAACGTACCACCGGAATATGAAAAATATCTTATGATGCCACTTTGCGATATACCAGCACCAGATGGTTCCGATCAATCTTACGCCGAGTATTTTCTTCGAGATCTAATTACAGCCTGTAAGTATCTCGGTATATCTGCCGAATTTATTCGCTCGCACGAACGTTATAGAGAAGGTTCGTTTGTATCAGTCATTGAACAAGCGCTGACTCATATTTCTGAAACACGCCAGATTTTAAAAACTATTTCCGGACACAGTCTCCCGGAAAACTGGGGACCATTTCAGGTCCTTGAAGGAGACGGAAAGTTATATAATCGAGAATTACTTGCTCTCGATACTGCTACCCACACCATAACGTACCTAAATGGTAGCAATAGCAAACAAGTTGCCAGCTATGCAGACGGACATGTGAAGCTTGATTGGCGGGTCGATTGGCCTGGTCGATGGTGGCTTATGAAAGTCGATTGTGAACCGTCTGGTCGTGATCATATGACGAAGGGAGGGTCATACGATACAGGTGCAAAGATCATGCATGATATCTATGGTGCAGAACCGCCATACCCTGTCAGCTATGACTTTATTAACATGGCAGGTGATACTAAAAAGATGAGCGCTAGCAAAGGGACGGGACTATCAGTCAGTGAGGCTATCCGACTATTGCCACCGGAAGTAATTCGTTTTTTTGTCTTTCGATCGCCACCTACTAAGCGTCTCTACTTTGATCCGGTTAATGATGTTGTGCGCCTGATTGATGAGTATGCTGCCCTGGTTGCCAAAAGTAACCGAAGTGATAGTGAGGCGCAGCTATTGTACCTAACAACAAGCGGTAACGCTCATAAGCAAACAGTCAGTCAGATACCGTTCTCGCTCCTCGTCAGTGCCTACCAAACTGCTCTTAAGAATCCTGACCAAACGATTACCACTATTCGTCGCAGCGAGTATAAGGATCTGGCAGATAGTGAAGCAGATCAAATCAGAGAAGAACTGGTGTATATTGAAGAATGGCTTAAAACTCGAGCACCGGACAATATCAAATTTCAGTTGCTGGACTCTATCCAGCCAGCGGACTTTAGTGAAGATCAGCGCCAATTTTTAAATAAGCTGGCCGATGTGCTTACAGATGCCCCGGCCGAAGCAGACGGAAGCTGGTTCCACCAAGCCGTCTATTCCCAGAAAGATAATGTCCAGCTGTCACCGAAGGAAATGTTTCAGACGCTGTATAAAGTGCTTATTGGCAAAGATTCTGGTCCAAGAGTAGGTTGGTTCTTGAGTATTCTTCCTAGAGATTGGCTTATGAAACGGCTACGGCTTGAGGAATAAAGAGATGTTTGTGGTTAGTAATGATGAATTTCAGATACTCATTGGTGAAGCTCTTGGTGAGCTGCCTGGTGAACATGCTAGAAACATTAAAAACGTTGCCATCTTGTATGAGGAGGAGCCGACACCATCGCAGCGGCAGAAGGCCAAACTTCGTGCTCATCAAACATTGCTCGGACTCTACGAAGGCGTACCGCTTAGTCAGCGCCAAGGAATGACACGCATATTGCCCGATACCATTACTCTATTCAAGCAGCCGCTTGAGGCGCTCGCCACTAATTCAACTGAACTAAAAGAACAGATTAAACATACACTCTGGCATGAGATTGCCCACTACTACGGTCTAAATCATGATCAGATACGTGCTTTAGAGTAGGTTAGGTTAAATACGCTTATGCTATCTAGCAACAACTTCTGATCTCGCCCTGAGAATCCTCCTCTAATCTACTAAGTATTGCTTCGAAAATAGTAAAACGCTGTATTGGCTCATTTAAAGTAGTTCCCGAAATATTTGAAAGCCTACACACATGCTTTATAATGATGAATAGATGAGTTTTTCAGTACGTGGGTCAGCCCAAACAATTAATACAAAAAACTATAAACAAAGCCTCTGGGGTAAGTTTTGGCGTGATAATGAAGGAAAGGTTGTCATCTTTCAATGGCCTAATATCTGGCTTGTTATATGGGTCATTTGTGAATTTATTGCTATCTTGTCTTCTTCTAAGAGTATTTACAATGTTACCTGGTGGGTGGGGACCGTTGCTTTAGCAATTTGGGCGCTTCTTGAAATTGTTAAAGGAGTAAATTATTTCCGTCGATTACTTGGTTTTCTAGTAGCTTTGCTTATTGTCATAAGTATCTTTAATATAGGGTTATAGATATGAAAGCTATCTGGAACGGGAAGGTTATTGCGGAAGCGGATAAGCAAGACCTTATCTATATTGAACAAAACTGGTACTTTCCACCGAAAAGCGTCAGACAAGAGTTCTTAAGAAAAAGCGACACCCCGTATACTTGTCCGTGGAAAGGCAAGTGTCAGTATTTTGATGTAGGCCAAAACGACGAGTGGAGTAAAGACAATGCCTGGAGCTACCCACAGCCTAAGCCAAGTTCGTTAGATGTTGTGAAGAAAGACTATGCTAACTATGTTGCTTTCTGGCGCGACGTAAGTATTGAGGATAACTAACTGTTTGACACCAGCAGTTTAGCAAACTCTCGTCTTAATTTGGCAAGTTTAGGAGTAATAATGGCTTGACAGTAACCAGTGTTTGGATTTCGATCATAGAAATTCTGATTGTATTCTTCGGCTGGCCAGAACTTCTGAAAGGGAACAATTTGAGTAACGACAGGGTTTTCATATTGTACGGCAGCGAAATTTTTAGTTACATCTTCGGCGACCGTTTTTTGAGAGTTACTATGATAAAAAATAATTGAACGATATTCTTCACCAACATCATTGCCTTGTGCATTGAGTGTTGTCGGATCGTGCATCACATAAAAAATCTCAAGCAATTTACGGTAGCTAATGACCTTTGAGTCAAATACAAATTGAATAACTTCGGCGTGGCCTGTATTTCCTCGATATACTTGTTCAGCAGTGGGATGCTTAATGTAGCCGCCGCTATAGCCTGAAGTGACCAAACTTACACCATGTACTCGCGAGTAAAAAGCTTCAAGACACCAGAAACAACCCCCACCGAGAGTAACAAGATTAGCTGAATATCTAGAGCTCATATAGTAGTATAGTAACGAGCTTGTTTATAAGCGTAAATATATTAGAAGTAAAAGTAAATATGAGTGCAATCATTTTTGACATGGACGGTACTATCGCTGACAGCTTTGATTACGTCATTGACTTCTTAGTCAAATATGCCAAACAGCCACCTCTTACTGAAGAAAAAAAACAGACCCTTCGGGGACTATCGATGCGAGATATAGCTCGCCGGTTAGGTTATCACTGGTGGGACGCTCCTCGTTTGTATATCCTTGGTCGCCGTCGTATGAAAAAAACAATTCAAAAACACTATCTACAGCCGTTTCATGGCATGCCAGAGGTTATCCAAAAGCTACACAATGAGGGCCATGAACTGTTTATTCTGAGCACTAATTCACTCAGAAATATTCACCATTTCCTAGAAGGTCAGAAAATTCGTAACTATTTTGTCGATATCTATGCTGGTATAGGGGTATTTAATAAAGCTCCGGGCCTGAAACGATTATTAAAAGAGCAGCACCTGAGGTCCGAAGATGCTATATATGTCTGCGATGAGTTACGAGACATTGAAGCTGCCCAGAGTGTTGGTGTTCGTACTATTGCGGTTACATGGGGATTTGCTCGTCGCCGTAATCTCGTCACTATCCAGCCAACAGCCCTGGCTGATACGCCAGAAGAGCTGATGCGCATACTTGAAGAAGTCTAAGATCCTCCTGCTACAATAGAGATAATGACAGCACGAGAACGAAGCGCACCATACCGCCCGGGTCAGACGGAGTCATATAAGGTCTCACGTTCTAAAATTGAACTTTTCATGCAGTGTCCGCGTTGTTTTTGGCTGGATATGCGTTATAAGATCAGACGCCCCAGTTCACCGCCGTTTAATATCAATAAGACGATTGATGAACTCTTTAAAAAGGAGTTTGACATGTATAGATCGCAGAAGAAACCACATCCACTTATGAGCGACAACCAAATCAAAGCAATTCCCTATGATCACGAAAAATTAAATATCTGGCGGGCTAATTTTACCGGTGTTAGTGTACTGCACAAACCAACTAATTTTCATGTCTTCGGTGCGGTGGATGACATCTGGATTGATGATGACGAACAGTTGATCGTGGTGGACTATAAGGCGACTTCGAAAGCCAGCGGTGTTTCTATTGATGCTGACTGGCAGCTTAGCTATAAGCGGCAAATGGAAATATATCAATGGCTACTCAGACAAAATGAATTCACTGTTAGTGATACTGGCTACTTTGTGTATACCAACGCTCGTATTGATCTTGACGGTTTCGGTGATCGGCTGGAATTTGTGACAAAATTGCTTTCATATACAGGTAGTGATACGTGGGTGGAGCCGACACTGATAAGTATGAAAGCATGTATGGAGAGTGATGATATGCCAGAAGTGGGGGAGTCAGCAATGGGTGGTTCTTGTGAGTATTGTAGCTACGCCCGGGCTCGTACTCAGCTTACCCTAAGCTCTATAAAAGAAACCCGAGTAAAATCACGCCCTCACAAGAGTTAGAAAGTGACCTCTCCTTCATATATAATGGATGAGATATGCTAGATATACAGATTATACGAGATAATCCTATGTTGGTGTCTGAGAAGGCTGCCCAAAAAGGCTACCCAGTTGATGTAGAGCAATTACTTGGCTTTGATAATGAGCGCCGTAAACTCTGGCAACAAATTGAGGATACCCGTCGTCAGCGAAATAAGTTGAGCAGTAGCGCCAGAGGTGAAAAACCAAACCAAGAACAAATTTCTGCCGGGCGTGCTGTAAAAGATAAATTAGCCAAGCTGGAACATCAATTGGCGGCTATTGAGCAGCAATTTCAGGACCTTCTGAATACAGTTCCGAACATGCCTCTTGAGGATGTGCCGATTGGTGAAAGTGAAGAACAAAATGTCGTTGTGAGAGAATGGGGGACAAAGCCAGATTTTGACTTTCAACCGAAAAACCACTGGCAAATTGGTGAAGCCAAAGGCTGGATAGATAAAGAACGGGCGGTTAAAGTAGCAGCTGCTCGTTTCGTTTACCTCAAAGGTGATCTCGTACTCATGGAATTGGCGCTCTGGCAATTTGCACTGAGTGTCTTGACTGACGAGGCTGCTATTAAACGTATTGCGTCTCATAATAATCTCCAGGTTAGCCACAAGCCGTTTATGCCAGTGCTGCCACCGGCAGTGGCTAAGAGGGCAGTTTATGAGGCAACCGGTCGGCTGAATAAAGAGGAGCAGACTTATAAAATAGAAAACGAGGATCTATGGCTAAATGCCAGTGCTGAGCATACACTTGCGCCAATGTACTTGAATGAAATTATTGTTGAAGCTAATCTGCCGCTCCGCTATGTTGGTTACACTACGGCCTTTCGCCGTGAGGCCGGTACCTACGGCAAAGACATGGAAGGAATTTTGCGTTTGCACCAATTCAATAAGCTGGAGATGGAGTGTTTCACGTCTCGTGAACAATCGCTTGATGAGCATCAGTTACTAGTTGCTATTCAAGAATATCTTATGCAGCAGCTAGGACTGCCGTATCGATTACTGAATAAATGCACAGCTGAGATTGGTTTTCCCAATGCTCACGGTATGGACATTGAGGTCTGGCTGCCCAGCCAAGGTAAATACAGGGAAACTCATACGGCCGATTATATTACTGACTTTCAAGCTCGATCCATGAAAACCCGTGTTCGTCGTACGAGCGGCGATATTGAATTTGTCCATACGAATGATGCTACGGTTTTTTCCGAACGTCCACTCATCGCTATAATAGAGAATTTTCAGACTTCTAAGGGTAATGTCCGTGTGCCGGCGGTACTCCAACCTTTTATGGGTGGTCGTAGTGAGATATAGAGGAGCAATAAAGTATGCTAGCGAAGTTTGAGGTACATGCTATTCATCTTCAGCGAGATGACAAGCTCAAACAATATGTGAACAAAAAAATTGGCACACTCGATCGTTACTTACCTCGACATACCAAAAAAAGCGCTCATGGCGAAGTCTACCTTAAAGAAATTCCAGTTAAAGGCAACAAACATAGCCAGTGCGAGGTTACATTCTTTTTGCCCAAGCAGACTGTCGTGGCTGCTGGCACAGCGAGCAGCATATATGCGGCGGTAGACCTGGCTCGAGATAAAATGAAACATCAGCTGAGAGTATATAAGGATACACATGCCAGCGGTCGTTTCCGTCGTCATATAGTGGCACGTTTACGACGTCGAAGAAGATAAACAGTGTCGCTTTTCAGATAAAAACCGGTTATAATTGGAGCCTATATTGGCAAGCAAATGTGATAGAGAGGGGCAAAAGATACCTTTGCATGAACATTGTTTTTAAGAAAATTCTTGGTGATCCGCAAGCAAAAACTATTAAACGTTTACGCAAGCGGGTGGTAGCTGTCAATGCTGTAGCAGATAAATACAGCGCTATGACGGATAAGCAGCTGCGGGAACAAACGGCTGTACTTAAGAAACGGCTTAAAAAAGAAAGCCTCGATGATATTCTGCCGGACGCCTTCGGTGTGGTGCGAGAAGCTGCCACACGGACACTCAAACAACGTCACTTTGACGTACAGCTCATTGGAGGAATTGCTCTCCATGAAGGCAGTGTCTCAGAAATGAAGACAGGTGAAGGGAAAACTCTGGTGGCCACTGCGCCAGTTTATCTGAATGCTTTAACTGAAAAAGGCGTACACGTGGTAACTGTTAACGATTATCTGGCACAGCGTGATGCGGGCTGGATGGGACAAATTTATGACTTTTTAGGCCTGAGCGTGGGGGTTATTATTGCCGATTTATCATACATCTATGATAAGAACTACCGGAACACGCAACATGAGGATGAGCGTTTTCGTCATTTAAAACCGGCTACTCGGCAAGAAGCTTATGCAGCAGATATTACCTATGGAACCAACAACGAATTTGGCTTTGATTATTTACGAGATAACATGGTGCGGGAAGTTGATCAGCTTCGTCAACGCGATCTGCACTATGCTATCGTCGACGAAGTCGACTCTATTTTGATTGATGAAGCCCGTACCCCGCTCATCATTAGTGCGCCGAGTGTGACTAGTGGCACGGCCTATGCTCAGTTTGCTAAGATCGTTCGGCAACTTACAAAAGATAAACACTTTGAGACTGACGAGAAGCGGAAAACAGTCATTTTAACAGATGCCGGTGTCGAAAAGGTCCAAAAAATACTTGGCATTGCCAATCTCTACGGCTCGGAGAATATTCGTACTATCTACCATTTACAGCAGGCGCTCCGTGCCTATGCGCTATTTCACCGTGATAAAGACTACGTAGTGACTGGCAGCGGGGAAGTTGTTATTGTTGATGAATTTACTGGCCGTTTACTGGCCGGCAGACGCTACAATGAAGGGCTACATCAGGCAATCGAAGCCAAAGAAGGTGTGGAAGTTCAACAAGAAAGTATGACGCTGGCAACTATCTCGTTCCAAAACTATTTCCGACTGTATGAAAAATTGGCCGGCATGACAGGTACTGCCATGACTGAAGCCGAAGAATTCCATCAGATATACAAACTAGCTGTAGTCGAAGTGCCATCAAATCGTCAATTGGCTCGAATTGATCGGCCTGATCGGATTTATAGGACAGAGCAAGCAAAGTTTAAAGCAATCGTACGTGAGGTTCATACTCTTCATACGAAGGGGCAGCCAGTGCTTATTGGAACAGTGTCGATTGAGAAAAACGAACTACTCGGACAACTACTTTCTCAAACTGGCATACCGCATCAAGTTTTAAACGCCAAGAATAATGAACGAGAAGCAAAAATTATTGCGAACGCTGGTGAAAAAGGAGCAGTGACGCTTGCTACCAATATTGCGGGACGCGGTACCGATATTGTTTTGGGTGAAGGCGTCAAAGAACTTGGCGGTTTGTTTGTGCTTGGTAGCGAGCGTCATGAGTCGCGAAGAATCGATAACCAACTGCGCGGTCGCTCCGGACGGCAAGGTGACCCTGGTGTGACACAATTCTTTGTTAGCACTGAAGATGATTTAATGCGCATCTTTGGCGGTGAACGTATTGCAGGTGTTATGTCTCGGTTAAGCGTCGATGATGAAACTCCGATAGAAAACCGTCTTATAACACGTTCACTCGAGGGAGCTCAGAAAAAAGTAGAAGGCTTCCACTTTGATCAGCGTAAAAATGTTGTGCAATACGATGATGTCATGAACCGGCACCGGAAGGCGATCTATGCTATGCGTCGAGAGATTTTGCGTTCTGTCGATATTGCCAAACGCATCAAGATTTTAATTAAAGAAGAGGCACATGCTCTATCCACTTCCCCGCAGATAACGACTAATCAATTCGAGGATATCATTAAGGAGGTTTTTCCTTTTGATGAATCGACACTTGATTGGGTGTTTGACTCAGATGCGAGCAAGTTTGAAAAGGTTCTTGAGACGGCAGCTTTAGAGCTTTATGAAGCTCGTGAAACAGCCTTTACTCCAGAAATCATGCGTAAGGTTGAAAGAGATATTTATCTGCAAGTATTAGACAATCTATGGATGCAACACCTTGAGAACATGGATCACTTAAGGGAAGGCATCCACTGGATGAGTGTTGGTCAGCAAGATCCGTTAGTTGAATATCGCCGTCGCGGACAGCTTATATTTGAAGATATGCAGCAATCACTGCGCCATGACGTTCTTGTGCATCTCTTCCACGCCCGTCCAGTTGCGCCAGAAGATTTAGAGCGGGCTACCGAAACTGACTTGACACTAGCAGCTCGTAGCTCTGTCGATAATGCTTCTCAAATTACCACAGCTGAGACAGAATTTGAAGCTCAAGACTTTCGAGACAAGAATGATCTAGTAGCTGCTACCAGAAAGAAACAATCCGTTAGAAAAAAAGCTAGGAAGGCTGAACGCAAACGTAAAACTGCCGCCAAGAGAAGGAGGAAATAGACGCCTTCTTATGCGACATACCGTATCAAAAATTAGTCTCAGAAACGGTGTTCAAGGACTACTTATCCATATCCCTGATGCGACGGTCATGACCTTCGATTTTAATTTTCGGGCAGGTGATTACCTAGCTGAACCGAATAAATGGGAGGTGCCACATCTGATGGAACATGTACTGCTCGGTGCTAACGAGTTAGTACCGAAAGCTCGAGATTTTCAGGCCGAGCTTGAAAAAAACGGTGCATACTCAAATGCCACAACTGGATCATACGATATTACCTATGAGGCCGAATGTGCCGATTTTGAATGGGACCGGATTTTAGGGCTGATGATGTTGGCTATCACGAAGCCACTTTTCTTGGATGATGAATTTGCGGCTGAATTCGGAAATGTTACTGAAGAAATGGTAGCTCGATCCAATAATCATTTCCGGAGACTTTCTTTAGAAATGCGTCAGGCTTTTGGGCTAGTCGCCAAGACAGACAACGAACGTTTACAGCTGATGAAGCACATAACGGTTCAAGATGTACGTGACCACTATGCTCGAACTCACTTTTCTAACAATATGCGTTTTGTCATTGCCGGTAACCTAACGGTTGCCCGGCAACGTATAATACACGATCTACTTGGAACTATTGATTTACCGAAAGGCAAGAAACGCCTTCAGCTACCCAATGAACGACCGCGCAGCCTGGCAGGACATCCAATTTATGTACCAAATGATACCGTTGAAAATATCTACTTCTACATTGATACCTTTGTCAGGCGGCGGCTGAAAGATCCAGAAACTGATGCACTCAGTCTCGCTAATACTATTCTGACCGAAACGTTATATTCAAGAATTCTTGGGACCGCCCGAGAGCGGGGTTTGGTCTATGGCATGAATTCGGGCTTAAGTCATACCAAAAGTGCTAGTAACTGGTGGTTTGGTGCTCAAGTATCAGACAAAAACGCTCCGGCGTTACTCAAGATTATGCTTGATGAGATTATGAAAGTTAAGCAAGGGGACATACAACTGGCTGAACTTGAAGCTGCCAAACAGTACGCTCTCGGACGGTTTCAGCGGAGTGCTCAAACAGTGGCTGGCACAGCTTCAGGCTATGCTGGTCGTTACTTCTTTGACGGAGTCATTGAAGATTATTATCGTATTCCTGAGCGTATCCAGGCTATTAGTAAAAAACAGATGGTTCGTGTCACTAATGAAATGTTTGCTGATCAGGTATGGGGAATGGGAATTTTGGGCAATTGCGGGGAAGAATTCACGCGTAGCCTTACCCGGCAGATCACACCGCTCTGGCAGACAAACTGAACCTTGGTCTATACTGAAGACGATGGACGAACTGAAGAAACAGGTAAATGTCCTCATTCAGGCAGTTGATCAAGCCTGTCGTCAACTGTCAATTGATGAGCTTAGTAATGAACTAGATGGCTTGAAAAAGACTGTTGCCAAACAGGACTTCTGGTCAAACAGTGCCCGAGCTCAAACTACTATGCAAACGATTGCCAAGTTAGAAAATAGAGTGAAGCCGTGGCGAGATTTACAAAATAGCCTCAAAGAGGCAAAAGAGCTATTGGCGCTCAACGACACCAGTTTAGAGAGTGAACTATCTAACCAAATTAAAAAAAATAGTGAAGCATTTAGTAAATTAAAGCAAACGCTCAAATTCAACGGTCCGTATGATGATCATGATGCTGTTGTTAGTATCTATGCTGGCGCCGGCGGAACCGATGCCCAAGATTGGGCTCAAATGTTGGCTCGTATGTATAGCCGTTTCAGCGAGAAGGAAGGCTGGCGAGTAGTGATGCTAGAGGAGACACCTGGCGAAGAAGCGGGCATAAAAAGTTTAACTTTTACTATTCATGGGGATTATGCTTATGGCAAGTTGAAAGGTGAGCATGGCGTACACCGTCTGGTGCGACTTAGTCCATATAATGCCGATAACTTGCGCCAAACGAGTTTCGCAAAAGTAGAAGTCATGCCTAAAATTGATGCCCCTGACGAAATACTTATCAATGATAAAGATATAAAAGTCGATGTCTATAGGAGTGGCGGGCATGGCGGGCAGAGTGTTAATACGACTGACTCGGCAGTGCGAGTTACTCATTTACCAACAGGTATTAGTGTAGCGATACAGAATGAACGTAGTCAGCTACAAAACAAGGATACAGCCATGACGATTTTACGATCACGTCTGGCACAATTGCAGTTAGAACAACATCAAGACCATTTGGAAGACCTTAAAGGACCCAACCAATCAGCCGAATGGGGTAATCAAATACGAAGTTATGTATTACATCCGTATAAACAGGTAAAGGATCTACGAACTCGTTATGAAACATCTGATCCAGGATTTGTTCTTGAGGGAAACCTTGAACCGTTGATCGACGCCTACCTAGAGTATACGTTACATCTATAACCGATTTCAGTTTACGGAGCTAATAGAGTAGGAGTTCTGATATCTGACTGGGGGCCTGACTATAGTCGCAGTGATATAATAGTACATAATGATTTTGCTGGATCGGGTAACAAAAAAGTATCCCAAGAGCGAGGGAGAGGCATTACACCGGATTACGCTACATGTCGATCCGAAAGAATTTGTTATTGTCATCGGGCAGAGCGGAGCAGGCAAGACGACATTACTCCGACTGTTGACGCGTGAGGAGCGCCCAACAACAGGAAAAATTATTATCGGCGGCATCGATTACGACAAACTGAAGGATAGCGATATTCCCCAGTTGAGACGAAAAATAGGCGTAGTATTTCAGGACTTTAAATTATTACCGAATAAGACGGTTTTCGAAAACATTGCTTTTGCCCTGGAGATTGTGGGTGCTAGTAATCACGAAATAAGGAGCACTGTTCCAAAAGTGCTCAATATCGTTAATCTGAGAGGTAAGGAGAATAACATGCCCCGTGAACTCTCGGGCGGTGAACAGCAGCGTGTGGCTATCGCACGGGCGATTGTCAGACAACCTCGTATTTTAGTGGCTGATGAACCGACTGGCAACCTTGATCCGAAGCATGCGTGGGATATTATTAAGATACTTGAAAAAATCAACCGTTATGGAACGACAGTGCTTCTCACAACCCATAACCAGGAAATTGTGAATAAACTGAAGCGGCGAGTTGTTACCTTGCAGGGCGGAAAGGTTACTAGTGATCGGGCGCGTGCTGGGTATAAAGTATGAAGCGACGACTGATTACACTACGGCGTATTATTCATGCTGGTATCGTTAACTTTATTCGTAACTTTAGCCTGTCTGTAGCGGCCATAGCAGTAATGGTGGTAACCTTAACTATTGTTCTATTTTCAATTATTACCAATGCTGCGTTCGGTAATACCATTACTCAAATAACAAATAAAATTGGAGTGTCTGTGTATCTAAGTAATTCAGTTAGTCAAACGCAGACACAAAACTTACTACATGAGTTGAAAAGCCTACCTAATGTTAAGACTGTTAAGTATCAGAGTCAGGCCCAGGTGCTCGCCTCCTACGAAGCGCAAAATGCAGGGAACCAAAACCTCATAACTGGTGCTGAAGAGATTAACAACCCATTGCCCGCAACTATCCTTATACAGCCGGATAACCTCAACTATATTAAAAATATAAAATCATTCCTGACCCAACCGAATGTTGTTAAGTTACAGTCTGATCCACCAAGCTATTCTGGTAATCAGGAAGCAGCTATTAATAAGATTACTCGAGCCACAGATATTTTACGAGAGATAGGTATCACGACGGTCATCGTCTTTGCCATTATTAGTGCACTTATTATTTTCAATACTATTCAAATGGCAATATTTAATCGAAGAGATGAGATACAAATTATGCGACTGCTTGGTGCGACTACCTGGTATATACGTGGGCCCTTTGTGGTGGAGAGTATGGCCTATGGCATAATATCCGGAGTTCTCTCCGTATCAATTATATATTTTCTCTTTGTTGTCAGTAGTAATGCTTTGGGTGCGAGCAGTCTTGGGATTCTAGACATTTCTTATGCCAATAACTATTTCGATAATCATTTCTGGATTCTTTTGACTATGCAGCTAGTGCTTGGTATAGTGCTAGGAGCGATATCTTCAACAATTGCGACCCGTCGCTATCTCAAATTCAAGACAAAGTAAGCGAAAAGTAAACCTAGTGGAGTAAACGGAGGGTTATATGTGCTTCGGCTTTTTATCGAAGCCATTGCAGCAGGCTCTCTAATAAATATAGAAGGGGTATTAGGTAATCAAGGGGTGACAAGCTTGACTAACTGGAGTATTATTAGAACTAGCATAAGCACAAACAGCATAAGCACAAACAAAAAAGTTATGCCAAAAACAATTAAAAAAGATCATCGATTAATCGGCATTGGACGTGTTCTCCTATTCGTAGTCGGAATCGGATTACTGATTGGGACGACTATTGTCTATGCCGATAGCTATCAGGCTCAGATTAATAATTTAAATAATGCCAACAATCAAGCACAGTCTGTCTTAAATAGCTTGCAATCTACAGCCAGTGGATATCAAAACGCTATTAGTCAATTACAGAACCAGATCAATGCTATCCAAGCATCTATCAACGCAAACCAAGCAGCAATTGCTGCAGACAATGCAAAAATTGCTACTGACGAGCAACAAATCGCAGAGAATAAAGCTATATTAGCTGACTATATAAAAACAACCTATCTGAACGGGCAAATGTCGACTATAGAAGAATTAGCTACAAGCAAAAGCCTTACCGATTACATTAATTCTCAAGAGTATAATGGCCTCATTCAAGAAAAAGTTGCTAATTTATTAAAGCAAATACAACAGCTGCAAACGCAAACTCAGATACAAAAGGCGCAAATAAATACTTCATTACAGACCGAGAAGTCACAGCAAGATCAAATAGCCGCTGACCAGGCAGCAGAAAATCAATTATTGAGTGCTAATCAGGGCCAACAAAATCAATATCAATCGCAGATTGCAAGCAACAATAATCAAATTGCCGAGCTTGAAAGAGAACAGGCAGCTGCAGATGCCTCTGTAGCACAATCCGTTCATGTTAATGTTAGCGCTAGTAGCGGTGTTGGTGGAGCCTGCGACATCGGGCAGGGTAATGGCGGCTATCCGGCCTCTTGGTGTGATGCTCCGCAGGATTCAATTATTGACTCTAATGGATTTCCAAATCGCGAATGCACCTCATTTGCATATTGGTACTTTACTTCTGTTGAAGGCCAAAGCGGTTTCCAAGTTAACAGCAATGCTGGCTGGTGGTGGGAGACCAGCAACTATGCTGCTGCTACATATCCAGATGTCAAGGTTGGGGCTATTGGTGTTGAGCCTTCAAGCTCACTTAATGCTCCGGTGCCAAGTCTGCATGGTGGCTACTACGGTCATGTTATGATAGTTCTGGCGTTGCCGGGCACCACATATAATGGTAGTTTACCGTATACGTCGGCAGCAGCAGGCACGTATGTGCCGTCAGGAGATGTTCTGGTGATGAGCATGAATGAAGATGAAGAAGGTCACTTTCTTTATAACTTATGGCCTGCTAACTATTTGATGTACATTAACCCCTAAATGGCCTGCAAATAGAGCTTGATGATATAATTAAACATATGGGTTTTAAAACCAAAGTCTGGAGGCTCCATAGGTGTCGCTGGGGGCGATGGGTACTGTCTCTCGTGGTCATTGCTGTTGTTTTTTTGCTTGGCTTTAATTTTGGTGACGGTAATCTATCTGTGGCCTTTCCCTGGGATAATAAACCACTAACGGGTTTACCGGCTGCCTTAGATTACTCTTCTGTCAACCAGGTATATCAGGCACTAAAAGATAATTATGATGGCCATTTAACCGAAACCGAGCTTTTAAATGGGCTTAAAGAAGGTCTGGCGGCTGCACCAGGTGATCCGTATACTGAGTACTTTACCCCTTCCCAGGCCAAGGCCTTCAACAACGAACTTAATAATACATTTAGTGGTATTGGTGCAGAATTGTCTCAAGACAGCAGTGGGGATATTGAAATAATTGCCCCGATTGCCGGTACGCCGGCAGCAAGCGCTGGTTTGCAGCCACAGGACATTATTACTGCTATCAACGGAGTAAGTACGTCAGGCATGAATGTCGACACAGCCGTGAACGACATCCGCGGTCCTGCCGGGACGAAAGTAGTACTGACAATTCTTCGTAATAACACACAGACATTGAACCTTACTATTATCCGAAAGAACATCACAGTACCGAGCGTGACGACAAAAATCCTGCCTGGCAACATTGGGTATATGTCAATTAGTACTTTTGCCGACGACACTACAAGTTTGGCCCAAAAAGCCGCTAATCAGTTTGTTGGTGATCATGTCAAGGGTATTATCCTTGATCTACGCGATGATCCGGGTGGTTTGTTGAGTGCTGCTGTTAACGTTTCCAGTCTTTGGGTAGAACCAAACCAGATGATTTTGCAAGAAAAACGAGGCAGTACCGTAGTTCAAACCTATTATGCTGAAGGCGGTGACGTTCTTCATGGCATTCCGACTGTTGTTCTCATTAATGGTGGCAGTGCCAGTGCTTCAGAAATAACTACCGGGGCGCTACACGATAATCATGATGCATACGTCATTGGTGAAAAAAGTTTTGGCAAGGGAGTGGTTCAGCAGTTAATCAACTTTAAGGACGGCTCACAGTTGAAAGTAACTGTCGCGAGTTGGTATCGACCTGATGGACAAGATATTGAACACAAAGGTATTATTCCGGATGAGAAGGTAGCAGATAAAGGTACCGATCTTCAGGCTTCAAATGACCCTCAATTACTTGCGGCTCAATCATACCTCGCCAAGCACTAAAGAAAAAAATGATTAAAAACTAAAGCAGTAACCTTGCCATATGAGGTCAGATAGAGTATCTTATACAGGTTAAGTGAGGTGTAAAAAGACGTGGCTGGCAAAGCTACCAAGTATGTGTTTGTAACGGGTGGGGTGCTTTCCGGACTAGGAAAGGGCATTACTGCCGCTTCTATTGGTAAGCTTCTCAAATCTCGCGGTTTACGTGTCAACCTCCAAAAGTGTGATCCTTATCTGAATGTTGATGCCGGCTTGCTTAATCCGCGTGAGCACGGTGAGGTCTTTGTGACCAAAGATGGAGCAGAAACTGATCTTGATCTTGGTCACTATGAACGATTTGTCGACGAGGAAATGACATCAGCTAGTAGCTTGATGAGTGGACAAGTACTTCTAAAACTTATTCAAGATGAACGGGCCGGCAAATTTGATGGTGACGACGTACAAATTATTCCCCATCTGACCGGTGCTATTCAAGACTGGATCATGAGTGCCGGTGAAGGCTTTGATGTGCATATTGTCGAAATTGGCGGCACTGTCGGTGATTATGAGTCGCTAGCCTTCATTGAGGCCATCCGTGAACTTGGGGTAAGAGTCGGCCTCAATAATTGTGTGTATGTCCATGTTGTCTATTTGCCTTATCTAGGAGCAAGCAATGAAACGAAAACAAAACCGGCTCAGAACTCAGTTCGAGAACTTAGAGGGCTTGGAATTGCACCAGACATACTCGTGGGCCGGAGCGAAAAGCCTGCTAACGACGGTGTGAAAGAGAAACTAAGTCTTTTTAGTGGTGTGCCAGCAAATGCTATAGCCTTATTACCGAATGCTCGCAGCATATACGAGGTGCCATTAACGCTTGAAGATAGCGGTATCGCTGATGTTATCACTGAACATCTAGAAGTTGTAGCCAGTAAACCAGATCTAAAAGAATGGCGCTCGGTTGTTGAACGGGCAGTTGCTCATTATGACAAAACTGTGAAAATAGGATTGGTAGCGAAGTACATGGATAACACTGACACCTATATGTCAGTGTTTGAGGCTCTCAAAGCAGCTGCTTGGCATAATGATTGCAGCGTTGATATTTCCTGGATCGATGCTGCTCAATTTGATGATCCTGGCACTGATATTCGCGAAGCTTTGCAGGGTTATAACGGTATTGTCGTACCTGGTGGTTTCGGAAAAAGAAGTTTAGAGGGAAAGATAAAGGCGGCCCAGTATGCTTTGAAAGAAAGGTTACCATATCTTGGCCTCTGTCTCGGCATGCAGGTAGTTGTGATTGCCGCTGCCCGCAATGGCGGATTAACGGAAGCAACTACTTTCGAACTCGATCCAAATGCTAAAGACCAACTCATTACTACAATGTCCGATCAAGTGGGTAAAATTATGACTGGGGGCACAATGAGACTTGGTAATTATGACTGTCATTTGAAGCCAAATACACTAGCTGCCCGGTTATATAATGCGGAGAATATTACGGAGCGACATAGACACCGTGGCGAGTGTAACAATGATTACGTTGAACGGTATGAAGCGTGGGGAATTCGCCCGAGTGGCATTAATCCTGATCGTAACCTCGTGGAGATTATCGAGGGCGTTGATCACCCGTTCTTACTAGCCAGTCAGTTTCATCCGGAATTTACAAGTCGACCAAATCGGCCTCACCCAATGTTTGTTGGATTTATCCAGGCGCTACTCGCTTAAGCGATATTGCTTGAAGGCAGGCTATAAGTTACCATACTTAGTATGGAACCAAATCAACAAGGAAGCCAAAAAGATCAGATAGAGGCAGGCCCAAAGCAGCGTATCCTGATTGTGGAAGATGATGATGCATTGGCAAACATCTATGTGGAGCGGCTGCATGCCGAGGGCTTTGATGTCCTTCGTGTTGCCAATGGTGAGGATGCTTTAGCAGCTGCTTTGAGGTATAAACCGAGCTTGGTGCTGCTTGATGTGATGATGCCAAAAGTTAGTGGTTTTGATGTGCTGGATATCTTACGAAATACGCCAGAAACGTGTAATCTGAAGATCATTATGCTAACTGCACTTGGGCAAGAAAGCGATGTTGAGCGAGCTAAAGCACTCGGTGCTGATGATTATCTTATTAAATCTCAAGTTGTTATTGCTGATGTCGTTGACCATATACGTCATCAGTTGGAAACGACATGAGCTATCTTAGCGAACACTGACTTCAGTTCGCCTGACAGAGCGACCGCTAAACAGACGCACTCGTCTTTTGTTGTAAGCGACAATGCCGTCACGGGTTGCGTGGATAGTAAAGTTACGGCTCATAGCTGTTCCGTCACCTGGTCGCTTTGTCATCCCGACTTGACGAACAATTACCTGGCCATTTTTTACTTTTTGACCACCATATAACTTTACCCCTAATCGTTGACCAGGTGAGTCATGAATATTCTTGGCGGTCCCGCCGGCTTTAACGTGTGACATGCTTAATTCCTATTCATTACCACTAATTCTCGAGCCACAAACTGCCCCGTGCGATGGTAAATTAAGGGACGTTTGGTATGCTCAAAAGTCACTTGAGTATATCCAATATCCTTGAGATGGTCAAGTGTGGAGAGGTGCCTGTAGCCTCCATGCGCATCTGGCCAAGCTGGGACGGCCAGACAAAGACGCTGCTTTGGTGCAAGTTGCGGGGCCAGATTGCTCAAAAAATCGTTCATTAACTGGTCACAAATTTGCATTGTCTTTTCCAGAGTCGCTGCATTGGGTATGCCGGAAAGGGGAGGGCCAAGGTACGTCTCTGAGGCAATAAAATCAAAAGGATATATCCAGGTATGACGACGTGCGTTTGCTGTTTCGAAACGGATTTCCTGATTTCCTATTGCGAAATTATCTTTCAGCCAATGTAAGTTGGTTTTAGTAGCTTGGACCATAGCTTGTTCAATATCCGTACCATAGGCAGCATAACCCATAAGCAAAGCTTCTTGTAGCATGACGCCACTACCGCAGAAGGGATCGAGAATGGTTTGATTAAGTTGTGGTGGCGGAATGGGGGTGCCAGCTGGAATGTCACAGATAGATTGAAGCGTCTTTGCAGGCAACCGACCGACGGCGAGATTAAGAATTATCTGTGCTAGTTTCGGTGGCAGCATACCAACTTTGCTGTTGCGTTGTGGCCGGTTGCGGTCACGCTTTGTATAGCTGGCAATATCCTGTACTTTGACTGTTTGAGCAATGATTGTCTGATGACCGTCTTTGATACACACCAGTTCCCAGCCGTTCGGACCAGTTAGATGGTTATGAATAACTTGAGCACTGGTAAGCTCTGTAGTTTTGTTGGGAATGAAACGAACTGATCGTCCGGTGGCAGTAATAGCACGTTTCAGTTGCAAGCCAGTCGCAGATAACTGCTTCAAATTTACAGGAAAATCGTAAACACTGAGGCCAAGATACATTTTGCCAGGTGGCATGCGTTGGCTCTGATCAGGTGCGACGCTAAGCAAAAACTGTTCAATTGCTTGCCAGTTGTCTGCCTGGAGTGTCGTGAGTACCTTGCAAAACTTTTTGCTTCCACCTAAACGATCAAAAGCCAGCAGACACGGATCAACACGCACAATCACTGACTGCGTGCCGACTGGGCGGATGGCTGCTGCACCATAGAGACTTTCTAGCTCCGTCAAACCAAGTTCCGGTTGGCGTCCTAACACTAAGAGACTTTCCATGTACGTCCACTACTATAGCCTACAAATTTGTATCTGTATAATGGACATCATGAATCAGCCGACCTGGTTTACTCGTCGTTGGAAACTGTTGCTTAACATTATGACGCTGGTGGTGCTGTTTATTCTTATATATGCTACTAGGCACCAGCTGATTGATACTATCCGCGATCTTCGTCATGTCGACGCCTGGGCGCTTCTGCTGCTCATTCCGATTGAAGCTGTCAATTATCATGCTCAGACAAGGATGTACCAACTGATGTTTCGGGTTTTAGGGAATAAACTCTCCTATCAATACCTCTATAAGGCTTCACTAGAACTTAATTTTGTGAACCACGTCTTTCCGAGCGGAGGCGTCACGGGTGTCTCATATTTTGCGCTCAGGATGCGTGAAGCGCCGAAGCTGACTAGTGGTAAAGCAACGCTGATACAACTGCTTAAATTAGGCTTAACTTTTCTTTCTTTTGAGATTCTCCTTATTTTCGGTTTACTTTGTCTGGCCATTATGGGAAGAGTCAACGATTTGGTTATATTAGTATCTGGATCGTTATCGACACTATTAATTATTGGCACGCTTAGCTTCACATATATCGTCGGTAGCAAAAAGCGAATTGATACGTTTTTTACTTCTCTCACCAAAGGCTTAAATCGGATAATTCACCTTGTCCGCCCTGCCTATCCGGAAACCATTAATATAAAACGAGCAAAGCGAGTATTCGATGATTTTCATGATAGCTATGAGGCTATTCAAACCAATCTACGCGAGCTGAAGTCTCCTTTTTATTATGCTCTTCTGGCTAATATCACTGAGGTTATGGCACTTTATGTGGTCTTTTTGGCATTCGGCAAACTGGTAAATGTAGGGGCAGTTATATTAGCTTATGGTATTGCCAATTTTGCTGGTTTAGTGTCGGTTTTACCTGGTGGCGTTGGTATTTACGAAGCTCTTATGATCGCCGTGCTGGCGGCTACCGGTATTTCGCCAGGAGTTAGCCTGCCAGTGGTGGTGATGTATAGGGTAGTAAATACGCTCATCCAACTGCCGCCAGGATATTACCTCTACCAAAAAGCGTTGCAGAGACGTCCGGCAATCTCCGGCAGTGGAGATAATCACAATGAGTAAACCCATGGTAGAGTTTGGCGTCAGTGATTTCATAGCAGTGTTCAATCAGACAGTAGAAGTCACGTATCCGGACGTGATTATTGTTGGTGAGCTAGCTAACTTCCGAGTCAGCCATAACAAATGGGTCTATTTTGATCTTAAAGACGAAACGGCCAGTCTAAAATGTTTTGGCAGCATTTACGTACTTAGGGGCCCGCTGGAAGACGGCATGTTATTGAAGGTTCAAGGGCGGCCGCAGCTTCACAACTTGTATAATTTCGCGTTAATTGTAAAAAGCCTGCAGGCGAGCGGGGAAGGTAGTCTGCGCCGAGCAGCAGAGCTATTGAAACAAAAGCTGGCCGTCGAGGGTCTCTTTGATGAAACTCGCAAACGACCGCTTGTCTATCCTCCGGATCATATCGGACTTATTACTGCTAAGGACTCTGCTGCCTTTAGCGATTTTATAAAGGTCATCAGAGCTCGCTGGGAAGGTCTTATCATTGATTATATCGATGTCAGTGTGCAAGGTGAAGCTGCTCCAGCCCAAATTGTATCTGCTATTGAGCACTTTAATTTTTTAAGTAGCTTAGTCGATGTCCTCGTTATAATTCGTGGTGGTGGTTCTCCTGAAGAACTAGCGGCTTTCAATAATGAAAGTGTTACTCGAGCAGTGGCTGGTAGTCGTATTCCAACACTTGTAGCTATTGGTCATGAACGGGACGTGTCGCTGGCAGAGCTAGCTGCCGACAGACGGGCCAGCACACCAAGTAATGCTGCTGAACTGCTTGTACCTGATCGGCATGATATCCGCCAAGTAGTCGTAGACAGTGAGCGACTGATGCGCCACCGTCTGAGCTCAACTCTTGCAACTGCACAAGTCGAGGTGCGTCAGCAAACTTTGCTTATTGATCGCTACATATTCCAATGGCTCAAAGACCGTCGCAGTGAGATTACTCATACACAGCAGGTCTTAGAAGCGTTTAATCCATTATCAGTCTTAAAGAGGGGCTATGCTATTGTTCGCCACAATGATCAGACGGTACGTCGTAGCTCTCAGATCAAACCTGGTGTTATGATTGATGTACAATTGGCCGAAGGAGGCTTCTCTGCTGCGGTAGAGAAAGTTAAGTAAGGATTGTGAAAAAGTCTGAGGGAAAAGATTTAAGCTACCGTGAGTTGAGGCAAGAACTTGATAGCATCATTGCTCAGCTGCAATCTGATGATTTAGATGTTGAAACAGCGCTGGCGTTATATGCCAGAGGTCGTCAGATCACGGACCGCATCATTAACTATTTAAAAAAAGCTGAAACAATTATACGTGAACTAAAAATGTCAGATACGAAGGGGAAATAGTTGGTCTGGCCAGTCCTTATAGGCTTGCTTGTCGTCTGTTTTGGCGGCGTTCTTCTGGTTGGAGCGCCCTATTTGCCTACGCTATCTCCTCAGATTAAAGAAGCTTTAGAACTGGCGGAGCTTAAGAAAGGGCAAACGTTACTTGAATTGGGCTGCGGTGACGGTCGAGTCTTAATTGCAGCAGCAAAATCAGGTGCTCAGGTAATTGGCTATGAACTTAATCCATTGCTTTATATGTTTGCTTGGCTCCGGACGCGTCGCTATCGATCTCAAGTATGTGTTAGATGGGGCAATTTTTGGCGAGCCAGCTGGCCGCCGGCAGATGTTATTTTCGTCTTCCTCCTACCTAAATATATGAGCAAATTGGATAAACAATGTATGCGATACCCATATATGCCGATTACACTAGTAAGCATTGCTTTTCCTATAGCTAGCCGCCAGCCACAAGCTAGCCGCCACAGTATTTACCTGTATCGTTACGGTGACTAGTTGCCAGCTCTTCATAACTGAGGTACCATTGGAACGTGATTAAGCGTAACCAAGATGGTGCGGTCAACGGCCTGATGCTCTCCCTGATAGCTACTGTTGTGCTTCTGCTAGCCGTTGCTGGTTTTGCAGTCTGGGCTTTCAGCAGTCGCCAACAGTACAAAAATGATGTCGATGCCAAAATAAACGCTGCAGTGACGGTAGCAAAAGCCCAAGCAGCTCAGGTTGAACAGCAAGAACTTATACAAGCTGAGAAGCAACCGTACTTATCCTATAACGGACCGCCTCAATATGGCGCAATTAGCTTTCAGTATCCAAAAACTTGGAGTGCATATATAAACACGAGTGGAATAGACTCAGGCAGCGTCTATGTCGACGGCTACTTTATGCCGTCTATTTTGTCTTCAGTCAACGACCAAACGGCGAATTTTGCACTCCGGGTGCAAATTCTTAATCAGGCATACTCTCAAGTTGTGCAACAGCTTCAATCTCAAGCACAAAATCCCAAAAGCGGTATAACGGTAACAGCTTTTAAATTACCGAAACTGCCTAATGTTATCGGTGTTGAGGCTTCTGGGTATCTGTCTGTTGCCCCCAATAATGTTGCTACTATGATTGTGATGCCCGACCGCACAAACACTATTCAATTTTGGACAGACGGCACTGCTTATCTGAGCGATTTCAATAACATCATTGTCCCCAGTTTTGACTTTTCACCGTAAGACGTGAAAGGGTATACTAAAAGAAGATAAGCAGGGGACGGATGTATTTACTCTATGGCTTCAGAACGCGATTCATCTGTGACGGTTTTATCTCAACAACTACTCCTTGGGGTTGCTGAAGAATTAAAGCTGCCACTTATGCAAATAGCCAGGCAGGTTGAACTAGCTGGATTAAACACAGATGCACGTCGTCAGCTGCAAACGATAGCCCAAACAGCATTAACCCTTGTCGATAATTATATTTTAGGAGTACGTTTAACACTTGATCCCCAACAATTCCCTTTAGAAACAGTATCAATTTCCTCGGTATTATACGATGCCGAACAACGGTTAGACAGTTTTGCCCAAAACTATGGAGTTGATCTTGAGCTTAGTCTTAGCGGACGTTATGGGCCGGTAATATCCAATCGTTTTGGCTTGCAGACAGCACTTGTTAGTCTCGGTGCAGCTCTGATTGAAGCTATGCCTGCAGTGCAGGGGACAAAACAGTTAAAGTTACAGTTGGCAATGCATCGCAGTCGTTATGGCTTGGTGGCTGGAATCTATACTGATACCAAACAGCTTAGTGAAGCAGCCTTGAGGCACGGTCGTCGTTTGCAAGGTCATTCACGGCAACCACTCAATGAACTTAATCATCTACATGGTGCCGGCATATTTGTCGCCGATACCATACTAAAGGCCATGAATTTGCATCTGTTTGTTAGCCGCCATCACCGCTTATATGGATTGGGAACTGTGCTTGAGCCGAGCTCACAGTTAACACTAATATGAGTAAAGTACTACTTATTGAGCCGGATCGGGTGCTCGCGCGGGTATTTAAAACAGCTCTAGAAACTAGTGGAAACCGTGTTTCAGTTATGACTAGTGCCCAAGCAGCTATATTTGAGGCCGATGAATTCCAACCGGACCTTATTATTCTCGAACTACAACTGGTAGCACACTCTGGTATAGAGTTTCTCTATGAACTGCGCTCCTATCCTGAATGGCAAAGTATACCTCTTATTATTCATACCATCGTACCGTTTAACGAATTTCAACGTAGTTGGCAATTACTTCAAAACGAACTTGGTGTTGTAAGCTACTTATATAAACCGCAGACTACCTTGGCAGAGCTAAAAAAACAGGTTCAACTTTATAGCGCAGTCACGACGTGAACTATCTTCGTACGCAAGCGATAGTACTTCATCGAATTGATTACGGTGAGAGTGATAGGATTGTCGTCATGTTGACGCCTGCTCAAGGTAAATTACATCTACTAGCTCGCGGAGTCCGTAAAGAAGGGTCACGGTTAGCGGCTGGCATAGAGCTATTCACGGTAACAGACATCAACTACGTGAAAGGCAAGGGTGACTTAAGCATTTTAACGTCAGCTCGTATTCGTCAACATTTTGACCAGATAGTCCAGGACATTGAAAGGGTACAACTTGGCTATGATCTAATAAAAATTATGAATCGAGCAACTGAAGATCAACCAGAGGCAGGTTACTTTACGCTCTTAGAACTGACATGTCAGGCTCTTAATAATCTCATGATTAGTACAACGCTTATTCGGTCGTGGTTTTTTAGTCAGCTGTTACGATTAGCTGGCCACGTGCCTAACTTGAAAACTGATAGCACAGGTCAGCCTCTTGAGATAACAGCTACATATAGTCTTGATGCTGAACAAGGAAGTTTGTCACGGCAGGAACATGACTCATTGTCGGCCGACCATATCAAAGTATTGCGTTTGCTATTTGCCGACAGTACCCCGACAGTACTCTATAAAGTAGGAGGCATAGAAGATTTACTACCAGGGTGCACTCTTGCTCTGGAGACTATGCTCAAGACGTATATTCGGATATAATCCCTAGAAAGATGAGTAGTCCTAGTCTTGAAGATATTGTCAGTTTATGCAAACGCCGAGGCTTTCTATACCAGGGCAGCGAGATCTATGGTGGTCTGGCTGGTACCTGGGATTATGGTCCGCTCGGAGTACAGTTAAAGCGGAATATGACTGAACTGTGGTGGCAGCATTTTGTCGAAGAGCGAGGGGATATTTACGGGATAGATAGCGCCATATTAATGAACCAGAAAGTTTGGCAAGCCAGCGGTCACGTTGCTACTTTCACCGATCCGTTGGTGGAATGTAAAAATTGTCAGAGCCGGTTTCGTGCTGACAAAATAGACATGCACCATTGCCCTACGTGTGGGCAAGCAGATCCTTTCGACCAGCCGCGTCAATTTAACCTTATGTTTAAAACCCACGTCGGCCCAGTAGAAGATGACAGTGCGGTGACATACTTGCGTCCTGAAACCGCGCAAGGTATGTTTGTAAATTTTAAGAACGTTGTTGATAGTTTGTATCCAGATTTGCCGTTCGGCCTTGCACAAATCGGTCGCAGTTTTCGAAATGAAATAAGCCCGCGAGACTTTATATTTCGCTCCCGTGAATTTGAAATAATGGAATTAGAATACTTTGTGTCACCAGGAGAATGGGAAAAATACTTTGAATTATGGCGGCAGCAATCGTGGAGTTGGTTTGATTTACTTGGTCTTGCCAAAACGAAAATTAAGGAGGTGGAAGTGCAGGAGACGGACCGTGCTCATTACAGCCAACGGACTATAGATTTCTATTATGATTTTCCTTCTTTAGGTTTTGATGAAATCGGCGGCTTGGCATATCGCAGTGATTTTGATCTAAAAAATCATCAAAAGTCATCTGGCAAGAATTTGCAGTATCAGCCAAAAGACAAAGCTGATCCTTTTATACCTCACGTCATAGAGCCAACGTATGGTGTTGGACGCAATCTCATGGCGGTGTTAGCTGATGCGTACAGTGAAGATGAAGTTAGTGGTGAAAAACGGATTTATCTCAAATTACCGTTTGATTTGGCGCCCGTGAAAGTAGCAGTAAGCCCACTTCTTAAAAATAAGCCGGCGCTTGTCACGCGTGCCAGAGAAATCTACAATGACCTCAAAAAAAGTTTCGGAGCAGTTGTATGGGATGATAACGGTAATATTGGTAAGCGCTATAGGCGCCAGGATGAAATAGGTACGCCATATTGTGTAACAATTGACTTTGAAACAGTTGAAGGTGACGGAAGTGTAACTTTGCGTAGCCGAGATAGTACCGAGCAACGACGTTTTCAGCCCGATGGGTTGGCAAATCAGATCCACTGAGGTTGCCAGTTCAGTCCAGTAGTATAGACTATAGATATGGCGCTGAAACCGAAAAAACCCACGGCCTACGCTTTTATTGATAGCCAAAACCTTAATCTAGGTACTCAACGGATGGGGTGGAAGCTTGATTGGCGTAAGTTTCGTAACTACCTTCGCAATTCTTACGGGGTAACCAAAGCGTACATGTTCATTGGATACATGAGCGGCAACGAATCGCTTTATGAATATATGCACGAGCTAGGCTTCCTGGTTGTCTTAAAGCCAACACTGGATATTACAGCTTTTGCAGAAAGCGGGCGTGACCAAAATACTGTTCGGCGAGGAGAAGAGACCGAAAAAGAGAAACCGCTTGTGAAGGGTAACGTTGATGTTGAGTTAGTACTTTATGCGCTCAAGGAAATGACAAACTATCAGAAAGCTATTATTGTCTCTGGTGACGGGGACTTCTTTAGTTTGGCAGAATATTTAGAAGAGCAAGGGCGTCTCGGTTACATTCTGGCTCCAAACTGGCAATACTCAAGTCTGCTCAAACCATTTGAAAAAAAGATTGTACGTCTCGATTTATTGAGAAAACAACTAGCCTACCAGGATCGAAATAGAGGCAAACAGAAAGATACTGCCCAAAAAACTAAATAAATTGTCTTGCTAAATTAAAAACATTGCTACAATAAAAAATATAAAAGGCTAGGAGGATATTATTTGATATGAAGGTGACTAAATTTATACACTCGTGTTTGTTGGTTGAGACAGGTGATCGAACCGCTCTTTTTGATCCAGGTTCTATGAGTGCAGCGGCTATTGATGTCGATAGTTTACAAAAGTTAGATGACGTCTTCATTACACATATTCACCAAGACCACTTTGATATTAACTTGATACAAAAAATTGTTCAAAAATTCCCTGGTATCAGAATAACTACTACAGACGAAGTTGTCGATCAACTGTCGGCTAGAAATATCCCTGCAAGCACTCAGGCACCACAGGGAGTAACGTTCTTCGTCTCGCCTCATGAAAGTGTGGCACCGCTGTTTCCACAGCCCAGCGAGATTGGCATTCATTATGAAGATATCATTAGTCATCCAGGTGACAGCCATAGTTTTAAAGAAACTAAAAAAGTTTTAGCCTTGCCGATTACAGCTCCGTGGGGAAGTACTATCCGTGCTCTTAATTTAGCGCTGGAGCTTAAGCCACAATATGTTCTTCCCATTCATGATTGGCATTGGAGCGAAGAGGCGCGTACCCAAATGTATGATATGTTCGAAAATCAACTAGGGTCCAGAGGTATTACATTTTATAAGTTACAGACCGGTAGGCCAGTCGATATATTTTAGTAGCAACAAACTAAACACATAAAAACTAAGCACATAAAATTGACATATTATCTATTTATTGCTACAATACTAAATTGTAATGTCTAAAAATCAAAAAAACAGCAATACTTATAAATGGTTCAGAAAGCTTAGTTCACGTCTCAGCATGTTTGTTATGGCTGCGACCGCAACTATAGGTGTTATGGATATGCAAAATGATCCTCGCTTGCGGGTGATTGTGCCTAATCAGCCAACGTTTGCAGTAGAAACAAATAATACCGAATTACTTAACCCAATATTACGAGAAAAGGAAGAAACAGGTCCGCATTATGTCAGTTATAGCGTGTCCCAGCGCACACCTAGCAGACACGGAAAAAGGTAGCTTGATTTATTAATAATAATGTGATAATATACTAAATTATGAGTAACAACAATACATACAAAGCAACTCGTCACCTACATGTCGTACCTGGTTCCGAGTTGGAAAAATTGGAAAAAAGGGTAGAACGCCCCGCGTCAACACATAACCGGCTACGGCACATACCCGCCATTATGGCCATAGGTGTTTTGGCACTTGTTGGTAAAGCAACTTACAATATTGTTGAAGAGCCATCTGGTCTCGGTGTGCCATATAACTACGGTGCGCAACAGCTTGCAAAGCTCCCGCAAGTTAAAGTTACACCTGATCAAAGTCAGGCTGTTATGGGGGCAGAAGAGATAGCAGTAGTAGCTAAAGATGGCGTTGATGATTGGGTGTTTACAGGACCGGAAAGTAATACAGAACTTGGTGTTGCATTAACTAACTTTATCAGAGCACAAAGTCCTACAGGGAATATAGATGCAGGCACAACGTACCATGTGCCTGTTATTCCGGAACCCAAATAATAAAAATGTAAATAGCTGCCTAGTATCAGGTTGGTAATTAAAAACGCTACATATAGCGCTTTTATCATTTCTTGAGGTAGATCTGTGGATAAGTGGTGTGATAAACACCACTTTTTATCGCTTTATTGCTTGCAGGGGGTTGTGGTGGGTAGTACACTTCATGGAAGTGGGTAGAAGTGGTACGGCAAAATAGCGTACCAATTCAAAAAATAAAAACCACTAGCAGCTTAAAGGGAATACCATGGCTAAGGTAGACTACTTCGAAAGGAAGCTGGACGACAAGAGAAGGTTAACTTTACCTTCAGAACTTCGGAACCAGTTTTTAAGCGGGGCAGTTATAACAAGGGGGTTCGGCCAGTATCTGCATCTTTATCCAAAAGATGTATGGGATAACATTGTCGAACCAAAGCTAGCTGGAGATATTCTCGATGAGCAAATTGCCGATCTGAACGTCCAATTCCGGATGGGAAAGGTTGAGCAATTGCCCGATGGCAAGCAGGGACGTATTGTCCTCGAGCAACATTTGCTCGATTACGCAGGTATTCACCGTGACGTAGTCGTGGTAGGGGTTGGTCGGTACTGGCGCCTGATGGCTCCACACAGCTAACCGAATCGGCGCATGTTCCTTAACAATATAGCGATTAGAAAACCCTCGAGGTTAGCTAATCGACAGTCAGCATGTGGAGCATATGAGCATACCACATAAAAAAACGCTCGGCACCTTTCAAAAACACCTCCCAAAACTCCACCTCACACATAAGTCTCTCAAACTCGACGTGGCGAATCGTAATTTACAATTTGCTGTGTCACACAAAAACAAAAACTTAACAAAAACAAAAAGCTGACTGTCGATTAGGTGACCTTGCAAAAACAAAAACAAGCAAAGATGCACCAAAATAAAAACCAAAATAGTCTCCAGCACGTTCCAGTTTTACTTGACGCCGTACTGAAGTATCTTGATCCTCAGATCAATGATCGATACCTTGATCTGACAGCAGGATACGGAGGGCATGCCAAAGAAATACTAAAACGAGTTGGAAGCCTCGCACAGTCGGTCTTGGTTGATCGTGATCTTCGAGCCATTGAAGTGCTGAAAAAAAAGTTCGATGGCAACGTAGAAATCCGACACCAGGATTTTCATCAAGCAGCAGGCGAGTTGTTGCAAGCACAGCGGCAGTTCGATCTTATTTTGGCGGATCTCGGGACATCGTCACCGCACCTTAACGAGGGTCAACGTGGCTTTGCTATCAAAGTCGACGGACCACTGGATATGCGCATGGATCAGTCTCAAGAACTGACTGCCGAGATTATAGTGAATAACTACAGTGAGGCGGCCTTGACTGATCTATTGAGGCGTTATGGCGAAGAGCCACGATCAAAAGCAATAGCCAAAGCAATTGTTGAAAAACGACCGCTGACGAGGACTAGCCAACTAGCTGAACTGGTTCGAGACATCTGGCCAGGGCAGTATCGGCTACATCCGGCTACAAGGACGTTCCAAGCGCTTCGTATTGCTGTCAACAACGAAATTGAGCTAATAGAGATAAGTCTGCCACTCTGGCTTAAGTTATTGGCACCTGGCGGACGGATCGCTATTATTAGCTTTCACAGCCTGGAAGATCGCTTAGTAAAACAGGCGTTACAAGCGCAAGCCGGCGTCCGTTATGATGCCGAAGTTAGTCTCCTCACGAAACATCCAGTTGTTCCTACTCCCTCAGAAATAGCCCATAATCCGCGGGCTCGTAGTGCCAAACTACGAGCCGCAGTGAAAATAAAAAAGAAAGGGAACTAACCATGCCTATTCGGGTAAAAAGTAGCTCCCGCACCTATAAGATTCACGTTCGCGTAGTCTAATAGGTAAAACGTTCCGGTTCTCACCAAGACGTGTAGAACCGGAACACTAAAAAACAAATATAAAAACAAATAGTAAAGAGAAAAGATATGACATACTCAAGTTCGTTGGCCATGAATCGCACTCGCTTTTCAGGTCGTAACCAAAATTCTATTCATTTCCGAGCCCAAGCTCGTAGTATTGGTCCAGTCAGCAACACCATTACGCTTATTGTGTTGGCTTGTCTGCTCGGTCTGTTATACTTGACCCAGGTTACCAAGACAAATGCCTACGGTTTCCAGATTAACAATCTACAACAAACTCAAAGTTCGCTAGAAAATCAGTACCAGAATTTGCAGGTTGCTTCTGCGCAGTTACAGTCACTAAACCGAGTAGAAAATAGCGCGGTTGCCAAAGGTCTAGTTCCAGTTACTCCGTCAGCGACAGTTCAAAACTAGAAAAGAGTGAAATAGTGTGTGGGATAAGCCAGGTTTAGCTCAATCTATACAGCGGGTACGAATTTGGTACGGCGCTCTTGTTGCAGTGCTTGTTATTTTTGGTGTGAGGCTCTTTTATGTTCAGGTTATCGAGTACAGTCATTACGAAGCTGCGGCTCTCAGTGATCAGCTAAAAGAGTATCAGATTCCGTCGACACGCGGGCTGATTGAGGCGTACGATGGCAACAATGTCGTACCGTTGGTCCTTAATCAGGAGCTCTATACACTATACGCGGATCCACCGCTTATAAAAAACGCTAACAAGGTAGCAGCTAAGCTTAGCCAAGTAGTTGGTGGTAGTGCTAGCCAGTATGCAAGCCTGATGCATAGGCCGAACACTCAATATGTAGTACTTGCGAATAAAATTACTGCCGCTCAGAGTAATAAAATTCTTTCTTTTCAATTTCCAGGCATCAATACTCAAGGTCAGGACTATAGAGTTTACCCAGATGGCAGTTTGGCTTCTCAAGTTCTTGGCTTCGTAAATAACAGCGGGGTAGGTGAGTACGGTATTGAGCAGGCTCTTAATAAGGAACTAGCAGGTAAGCCCGGTCGAGTAAAAGCAGTTACTGATACAGCAGGTGTGCCACTAGCGGCCAATAAAAACAACATTGAGTCTCAACCCATAAATGGCGATAATATCGTGACAACTTTAAATTTGCCGATGCAGGAACAGATGGAAAAAATATTAAAAAATGAATATAAAGCAACAAAATCCCAGGGACTCAGTGCCATCATTATGGATCCGTATAATGGTCAAATTGATGCTATGGCTAATTACCCGACTTATAACCCCAGTAATTATGAGAACGTCACCAACGCTGCGTTGTTTCAAAACGCTGCCATTGATAATCCGATTGAACCAGGCTCTTCGATGAAAACACTAACAACGCCAGCGGCGCTAAATCTAGGTGCTATTCAACCGAATGAAAGTTTTTATGATCCAGCTCACTGGGTAATTGATGGTTTCAATATTACGGATATCAAGCAGGATGGTGGAGCACGGGAACAAAACATTGCCAGTATTTTGGCGCTGTCGCTCAATACTGGTGCAACATGGATGTTGATGCAAATGAGTCATCCCGGTGGCACTCAAATTACTCAAAGCGGCATTAATAAGTGGCATGACTACATGGTAAATCACTTTCATTTAGGTCAACCGACCGGGATTCAACAGGGCTATGAATCGGCTGGATTCGTACCACCAGACAATCCGAATGATCCGAGTATTGATCTCCGATTTGCCAACACCGCTTTCGGTCAAGGCGTGCAGTTGACTGCACTCCAACTCATTACCGCTCTTTCTAGTGTTATTAACGGTGGCACCTACTATCAGCCAACATTGGTATCAAAGGTCATCACCCCAAGTGGGCAAGTAATTCCCTATAAGCCGAAAGTGCTTATTCGGAATACAGTTAAACCGTCTATAGCAGGTGAGCTTGAACCACTTATGGAGAATGTAGTTAAAACCTATCTCCATGAAGGCTTTAGCTTCATGAATTTTCCCTCAAATTACATAGTCGGCGGCAAGACGGGAACTGCCCAGATTGCTAAACCAAATGGCGGTGGTTATTACAACAATCTCTTTAATGGTACTTATATCGGCTTTGTTGGCGGGGATAGGCCACAATACTTGATTGTTGTCTATAATATTAAGCCAGGCGTACCCGGGTATGCGGGTTCTTACGGCGGACAACCGGTCTTTGCTGATCTGGCCCATATGCTCATAAACGACTCATATGTTACGCCAAAAACAACTCAATAAATAAAGGAACATATGCAATATTGCCATAGGCAAAATGCTATAATACAGCGAAAGAACAAAACATGAATACGCTGCACATTACCATTACAAACCACGATCTACTCAAGATTTTGTCACTCGGATTTCTTGGTTTTATTATTAGTACGGTTATCACACCAATATATACGACAGTTGCCTACAAAAAGAAGTGGTGGAAACGTCAGCGAACCGATGCTTGGTCTGGTGGCACGGCAGCGGTATACGCGCGTTTACATGCAGAAAAACATAAGCAACAAATTCCGACCATGGCTGGGTTAATCTTTGTCATTGCCATTACTGTCGTGACGCTTATTTTAAACTTGCGCCGTAGTCAAACCTGGCTACCACTAGCTGGCTTGGCCGGTGCGGCGTGTATAGGTCTCATAGATGACTTCATGAATGTTCGCACTGTAAACAGTGTGGCCGGTATGAGTGCCCGTTTGAAGTTTAGTTTATATAGTATCTTGCTGCTACTTGGGGGATGGTGGTTCTATGAAAAACTAGGGGTTCATTCTATTTACGTGCCCTGGGTGGCGCACAATGAATGGCATGTTGGTGTCTTTATTATTGCTCTTTTTTGGTTTGTTGTTATTGCCACGGCTATCTCGGTTGATCTGAGCGATGGCCTTGACGGACTAGCTGGGGGTTTATTAACCTCTTCATTCATGGCATACGCTATTATTGCTATCGTAGAAAACAAAATTTTCTTAGCAGGCTTCTGTTTGACGGTGGTCGGTACTTTACTTAGTTACACATGGTTCAATATTTATCCGGCCCGTTTTTTTATGGGGGATGTCGGTGCCTTCGCACTCGGCACGGCTCTTGGCATTATTGCGGTTCAGACCAACACCGTATATGTTCTGCCGATTATCGGGGCAGTTTATGCCATAGAAACAGGGTCAGTTATTATTAACCGGCTCTCTCGGAAACTCCGTCACGGTAAAAGAGTTTTTTTATCTTCACCGATACACCATCATTTTGAAGCCATAGGCTGGCCAGAGACAAAAGTAACTATGCGTTTTTGGATTCTCGGTCAGATAGCAAGTGTGGTTGGATTAATCATATTTCTTCTCGGCAGGCGAGGATAGAAAAAAATATGCGTCCTCGTCAGCGATCAATTTTACGGTTAACACAACCTGCGCCAGTAACAATGCAGCTTGGCCGGAAGCATCGACCGGATTACTGGTTAGCTATCTGGTGTGCGATTTTGCTTGTTATAGGTTTAGTTGTAATCTACTCAATAAGTCCAGCTTTGGCATTGACCAGTAACGTCAGCAGTAGCTACTACGTGATTAAGCAGGTCATTGCAATTACGTTGAGTATTGTTGCTTTCTTTATTACAGCAAAAATACCCCTGACTACTTGGCGCCGTGCTTATAAGCCTTTATTCGCAATAGCTGCGCTTGCAACCTTGCTGGCCTTAGCCTTACCAGTCAACCCTCTATATCCGGCTCATCGTTGGGTCCGTCTCGGTAGTTTTTCCTTTGAATCCATTGAATTGGTTAAGTTTTCAGTTCTTATTTGGGTGGCTGGTTTTTTGGCTGAACGCATCAAAAAAGGTAGTATTACTGATTTTCGTCAAACTTTTCAGCCTCTCCTGATTGCGCTCTTTTTCTTGGGTATTGTCATCGCTGGTGTTCAGAGCGATCTTGGGTCGACTGGTGTGCTAGTTATTATGATGGGCACTATGGCTTTTGTGGCAGGACTGCCAATGAAACGAATTCTCCTGATTGCTGCCGCTGTTTTAATAGGGCTCATTTTAGCCATTTCCGCTTTTCCGTATCGGCGAGCCCGACTCGAGACCTTCTTACATCCCGACTCAAACTGTCAAGGGAGTGGGTATCAGGCGTGTCAATCGCTCATTTCAGTTGGCTCTGGCGGGCTAGTTGGCTTAGGTCTGGGGAACAGTGTACAAGCCTATGGCTACGAGCCGGAGGCAGCTAACGATTCTATTTTTGCTATTTATTCTGAGAAATTTGGTTTTGTCGGCGCCATTATCCTGATTATGATTCTTGCGTTTTTCTTTACTCGGATGAAAAACATTGCTGAACGTTTACCTGATGACTTTAGTCGCTTAATTGTAGTCGGTGTTTTGTCATGGTTTGCTACCCAAGCGCTTATTAATATTGGCGGCATGATCGGGCTACTGCCTCTCAAAGGCATTACGTTACCGTTTATAAGTTACGGGGGCACGAGCGTTGTCTTTTCAGCTGCAGCTGTTGGTTTAGTCTTTCAGGCGTCTCAGTATACAACATTGAAGCCATTGTCTACAGACCGTGGTCAGGAAGATAGTCGTCAGCAGCGTAATTTTCGTCACAATACCTTACGGAGGGCGAACTATTGACTACTGTAGCTCCAAAAACAGTGGTCCTCACCGGTGGCGGTTCAGGGGGACATATAATGCCTATTTTGGCAGTAGCGGCAGCACTCAAGCAGCATCTGCCAACAGTTCATATTGTCTATGTCGGACAAAGAGGGGATAGATTTGCTGACATTGCAGCAAATGATTCACATATTGACACCGTTTACTATGTTAGGGCAGGGAAGCTGCGCCGTTTTCACGGAGAAGGGTTCAAGCAGTTACTTCATATTTCAGATGTCGTAAAAAATATTCGCGACGGGATATACGTGGTAATCGGTATCTACCAAAGCTGGTGGCTCATGAAACGCCTGAAGCCGGCAATAGTATTTAGTCGTGGTGGTTTTGTTAGTGTCCCAGTTGCGACAGGTGCTCGACTAGGGCATGTGCCATATATTACGCATGATTCTGATCTTGTGCCAAGCCTTGCAAACCGACTTATTGCCTCAGGAGCTCGTCTGCACGCCGTGGCTTTTGATGCGCAGATGTATCCTTATCCGATCAAAAATACTGTAACAACTGGTGTGCCAGTCAGTACAGCTTTTCAGCCCGTCAATGATAAGATGAAGAATCAATATCGGCGCATGCTGAACATTCCTAGTAATTCGCCGCTACTCTTTATTATTGGCGGTGGCCAGGGATCACGAGACGTTAACGAAGCTGTTGCTACTATTTTACCTGTGCTTTTCAAGGAGTTCCCAAATCTGTATGTGGTCCAAGTTGCCGGTCAAGACAATAAAGATGCTCTTATAGAACGATATCATCAGTTATTACCTACAGCCGTAGCAAAGCAGGTCATGGTTTATGGCTTTATTAAAGATGTCTATGTATACAGCGGTGCCGCTGATGTTGTTGTAACAAGAGCAGGAGCAACCAATCTGGCTGAGTTTGCGATCCAGGGTAAAGCTTGCATTGTTTTACCAAGCTCGTTTCTAGCAGGAGGCCATCAGCTAAAGAATGCTGCCTATTTGGCTGAAAAGAAGGCTGCTATAATTATTTTGCCTGAAGAACTGAAGCAACAACCAAATATATTAGCTGACCATATTAATGAACTTTTGAAAAATCCATCTGAGCGTGAAGTGTTTGAAACGGCGCTTGCTAAGCTGGCACAACCAGATGCAGCTGAACGTTTAGCTAAACTCATCTTGGAGCAAACATGAAGCTGAAGCCCTCTCGATCGCGTCAACGGCTGGATAACGACGAGAGCATTCCTCGATTATCCGAGTATACCTATCGATCTCGTCGGTCTGATGAGATCTTTAATCGTGGCCGTAAAGATGATCGCAAAAGCCAAGAGCCAAACCGACCTCATTATTATGACTGGTGGGTACTTCGGACTGGGCTCATTATTGTGCTTATTATCGTTATTGTTGCGGCCAGCCGTATTCTCAGCTTGTCATCAACCGTCGACCTTATACCACTGACTAACACTGGTAGCAGTAACTTGGCAGCTGAGTCTCTAATCGATAATAAAATGGTTTACCAGCGAGCTGCAGATAAAATAGTGGCAGCATCGATCTGGAACCGTAATAAAATAACAATTGATACAGCCAAACTGTCGCATGAGCTACAAGCACAATTTCCGGATCTTAGCGCTGTCAGTGTAACGGTTCCGGTCTTTTCTCATCAGCTGCAGGTCTATGTCGAGCCCACTCAGCTAGCTTTAGTGTTACAACTACCAAATGGGCAGCGCTACATGATTAATCAAAATGGCCGCGCTATCACAAAAAATCCTTCTTCCAGCACTGTGAACAGCTTGTCTTTGCCTGTGGTCAGTGATCAGGGAAGTATAGCAGTCAATGTTGGCAGCCAGGCTCTAACTGCCAATAGTGTTAGCTTTATCCAAACTGTTATAGCCCAGTTGGACGCCAAAGGATATCATGTTAGTTCGTTAACCATGCCTATAGCCAGCAGTGAATTGGATGTTGGGCTGAAGCAGGAGCCATATATTGTTAGATTTAACTTGGAAGAAAATGATCCTCGGCAGCAGGCAGGGACTTTTTTGGCTGCCATTAATGAACTCCGCTCGCAGAATATTACACCAGCTCATTATGTCGATGTCAGAGTAGATGGCAGAGCATATTATCAATAACCCCACCCCACCCCAAACGTTCGTATTTTGTTCACTTAAACCTTTTATGTTTATTTAATGAAAAATATATATCAACATATTAAGATAGGATAAAGTCAAATTTTATAAATAAGACGAAAAGGCAGGGGAAGGTTAGAAATATTTGGATTTATCAAAAAAAACATGTATTTCACGACGAACTTGTGGAAAAGTCAAATAGTGTGATATGTCACATATCAAACGCTAGGACGGAGGCTTAAGGATGACTGCATAGGCTATGTCCGTAAACTATCCCAAAGGCATATGTGGCAGAAACAAGATCATTAAGTTCATAGAGTAGTAGAAACTTATGACCAAAACGGATAAAGGTCCGACTTACTCCCCTGCAGCAGGGTATTCTTATGTATATAATGACAGTAGTATATGCGTCGTAAAATATACATTGTGCGACATTGTTTCTATAACTTCATTTGATGCTTATCATGACTCTGCCCGTTCGCTAAACATTCAAAAAAAGAAATTACTAATATTTTATATGATACCCTGCTTATGCTTATATAGTTGTAAGCTATCATACTTCTGCTTAAATATTATTTAGTTTTTCCCTGTCTATTCTTGGAGCTTTTGGTGTTCGTATTTTGTACTATTAATGAGTAGATATGTATAGGAGTTTAGCTTGAGGTTACTCAGCTAGAGTGTAAGTAGCTTTTGCCACACGCTTAAACTGGGACTTACCTTGGAGATTTAAAAGTATGGTTGTTTCTTTAACGAAACGACTTTTCAATACTCGTTTCACAATTTCATCACGGTGTAATGGCTCGCCAGCTTGTTTCAGTACTTCAGTAATGATGTCGGCGACAGTGCCTTTGTTATAACCCCACTCTTTCAGGGCGTAAATACCTCGTCCAACGAGCACAAAACGTTTGTCTTTAATCAGCTCATTATGGACAGCTTGTGTAGTAACGTCTTTGCGTTTAAAGTCGCTCCCTTTAATAGCGGCAGCTATCTCATTGAAATGCATATGTTTGCCGTTTTCTTTTAAGATAACGTAGATTTTATCCCGAATATTCTTTGGATTAACCATTGGCCACTTAACGAGTCCCCAACGGCTATTTAGGGTAGCAAGTTGCTTGGATGTACTGGCCAGTGCCGCGGCACGAGCTGGATCTTCAATCTTTGCAGCTTTTGCAATGGTTTTAATGTCTTTTGGCTCACCGATTTGTTTGATGGTTTCAATGAGTGTAGACACTAGTTCCTTAATGGTTTTCTCATCATGGATAGCCAATATGCCGACACTGCTGTAGAAGTTATCGTCTTCGTTAATGACTACCAAACCGGTGCAGAGTTGGCACAAAAAAGCTACTCGGGCCTGCTCTTCTCTGTCAGCACTAGGTGTTATTTGGTTGGTGAGCTCGGTAATTCTGGATACTTGACCATGGTTTTGAAGTAGATTAACGACCCTTTCTTCAAAAGCAGAAACCTCTTCAATATTACCTTGCTCAACGGTTGCCTTTAAAGATGACATAACAGCTTTTTCCAATTGTCGGACTCGCTCACGGGTGATACCGAGCATTTCGCCTATTTGTTCTAACGTCTCTTTGCGGTCAAAAAGACCGAAGCGACGAGAGATAATCTCTCGTTCCCGTTCTTTATCAATGGCGGCTAAGACATTGTTAACCAACTCTTTCGTTGTAACATTGGTAGTAGCAGTAGCATCTTGAACCATTTAGTTTACACTTCCATGACTATTAACAGTTATGTTAAGTCTATTATATAACTATATTTTTAAATGTCAAAGCATTTCTCTATTCGGTAAAACTATTGTAGCACATAGCTGACAGTTATGCCTAGTTGATGTTGTAAAAAGGCTACTTATCCACAACATTTACAGATCATCAAGTTCCCTTTTTTTCTTAGACAGATTGTTTATGACGACGAATCTTAGTTTTGTGGAGCGCTAACAGTTCTTTGGCCTGCTTTTCGGTCAATTTTGCTGGATTCTGTTTTGCGTTAATGCGCGCATTCTTCTTGCCATCGGTTACGTATGGTCCATATGGTCCATTTAAAACTTTGATGCCGCTACTAAATTCCTGAATGCTTTTAGCGGCATCCTGCGCCTGTTTGTCCCTAAAAAGCTTACGGGCTTCTGTTTCAGTGATAGTGCGGGGGTCAAGAGGCTTAATCGATACAAATGTCTGACCTACTTGAATATAGGGGCCGTAGCGTCCTATATTGGCCTTAATTTCCTGTCCATCTTCCGTAGTACCGACAATCCGTGGGAGTGTAAACATATCTAAAGCTTGCTCTAAAGTGACGCTTTCAATTGTTTGGCCAGCTGGCATAGGAGCAAAATCTGGTTTCTTGTCTTTATTTTCAGTTTCTCCTCGTTGCAGCATAGGTCCATACCGGCCATATCGAGCATAAATAGGTTCACCATTCTTGGGATCATGACCAAGAAGATGAGCCTGCGATACTTCCTGACGGGGAATGTCTTCAGATTTTTTGACGAGCGGATGGAAATCTTTATAAAATGATGCAATCATCTTCTGCCAGGATTCCTTCCCTCTCTCAATCTGATCAAAGTCTGTCTCTACCCGAGCCGTGAAATCATAATCGACGATGTTTGAGAAGTGCTTGACCAAAAAATCTGTGACCACTTCGGCAATAGGAGTTGGTACGAGTTTTGCGCGATCTGCTCCAGTCGTTACAGTTACTTGTTTGCTTGTGATGGTGCCATGTTCAAGGGTGAGTTCTGTAATTTGTCGATCAGTCCCTTCAATATCAATCTTCTCGGCATAACCACGGCTTTGGATAGTTGAGATCGTCGGCGCATAGGTACTTGGACGGCCAATACCTAAGTCTTCCAATTTTCTCACTAATGTGGCTTCTGAATAACGGGCTGAGGGCCGACTGAAAACCTCGGTAGCGGTTATGCGCTTTGTATCAAGGTTCTGTCCACTTTCTAGTTCAGGTAAGATCATATCTTCTTTTTTGCCGCCAATCACCCGTAAGAAACCGTCAAAACGGAGGATTTCTCCTTTCGCGAGAAATTGTTCGGACTGGTTACTAATGTCGATAGTAACTTCGGTCTTCTCTACTTTAGCAGCAGCCATTTGACTTGCCACTGTGCGCTGCCAGATAATTTGGTAGAGCTTCTGCTGCTTCTGTTCGCCTCGGATGGTTGTTTTTTTTAGGTCAGTCGGTCGAATAGCTTCATGTGCTTCCTGAGCGGTGGCGTTTTTTGTTTTATATTGCCTGGTCTGGCTATATTGACCTCCATAGGTTTTGGTAATGTAATCTGCGGCTGCATGAAGGGCTATATCAGATAAATTTGTACTATCTGTTCGCATATAGGTTATATGACCTGCCTCGTATAAGCGTTGAGCTAACACCATTGTCTGTCGAACACTAAAACCTAACCGGCGGCTGGCTTCTTGTTGCAAAGTGCTGGTCGTGAAAGGTGGACTAGGGCTGCGTCTACCAGGCTTCTTCTCTACTCTGGTGATAGTAAAGGTGGCTGCTTTGATTTTATTAAGCCACTCCTTGGTTTGGCCCGCATCTTTTAGCTTAGTAGTCAGTTCGGCAGGCACTTCATGCCCCTTCTTATCTGTAAAAATTGTTGTTACTTTGTAGCTGCTAACAGGTTTAAAGTCTTTAATCTCTCGCTCTCGCTCGACGAGCAATCGAACTGCAACTGATTGGACACGGCCAGCACTCAAACCAGTCCGGACCTTTTTCCAAAGTATGGGCGAAAGTTCGTAGCCAACCAGACGATCGAGTGTCCGGCGTGCTTGCTGTGCATCAACCAGCTGTTGATCGACAACCCTCGGATGAGCTATGGCATCAGTAATGGCGGGTTTGGTAATTTCATGAAATACAATTCTTTTCGTTGTCTTGGGGTCTAAACCGAGGGCTTGTGTCAAATGCCAGGCGATAGCTTCGCCTTCCCGATCCTCATCGCTTGCAAGCCATACTTGCCTGTTGCGGGCGGCCTGCTTCAAATCGGCTACCACTCTTTTCTTGTCAGAGCTGATTTCATATTTAGGCTCAAAATTATGGGCAATGTCTATGTTGAGGCCCTTTTTGGGCAAGTCTCGAATATGACCGAAGCTGCTTTTGACCGTGTAATCCTCGCTCAAGAATTTCTCGATGGTTTTAGCCTTGGCTGGGCTTTCAACAATAAGCAGATTTTTTGTCATACTAATGCTCCATCTAAGCGTACTTAACGAGAGAATGCAATATGTATATAAGACAAAGCTGTAAAATTACTAACTATTTTTAAGTTTTAAGGGCTAAAATAATTAACAAGGTAATACGCTACGAAGATACCTATAATTGCACCGACGGAACTCCAAAATAAACTCCAAAGGCTGAGACTAAAAAAACCGCCACCTAACGATCCGCCAATAGTTCCGCCAATAAGTATTCCGAGGGTAATTGCGCGTTTCATGCCATATAAAGTATAGCAAGCGTTAGCTTTTTTGATAAATATCTAAAATGTTTTAAAGTATTGACATAATGTAATACTTTTGCTAAAATAGCAACTTATGATTTCCCTATAGGGGAATTCAGCACCTTTACCCCCCCATTCTAACCCTCTATTGCACTGTTGTAATAGAGAGATTGTTAGATTGTTTTAGAGCGTGCCATAGATAAAAGTTGTTACCCTCCACTTTCTCTTATGGATGTTTGATAGCATACCTTTTCGTATGTCTGAAACATGCTCTAAAACATACTAACCCCTTTAACTAGTATCCCCTTTATTTTTGAAGGTGGCCCCGACCAATGCGAGCCCCAACGGTAGCTGCTTTATTAAAGGCGGCTGACACGAGTCACATATATACTAGCGACATCGATGTTTCGCCGGGGTGGGTTGAAGGGACTAGGGGAAGATTTCTTTTTAAGAAAACTTCCCCACTAAAAAAGGCTGACGAGCGGTGCCCACCCCCTCTCGTCGGCCTTTTTTAGTGTTTAAAGTAAGTAATTACGAGTTTCTGCAACTAGATCACCGCTTCCGTAGATGTATTCACTGAGGATGGCACTGACTTCTCGTGTCATATTTCTTAATTGACCCGATTCATCAGATGAAAAGTTTTGTAGGACATAGTCCTCGCTTTTCATATTAGATCGTTTTGGTCCAATACCAACTCGTATTCGCTGATAATCTTCCCCGATTTGTTGACTAATTGAAGAAACGCCGTTATGGCCAGCGCTGCTGCCACCACGGCGGATGCGGATCTGACCAAAGTTAATGTCTAATTCATCATGGATGACGACAATATCTGCGGCCGTTAAGTTATAGAAGTTTGCGACCGCTATAACTGCTTCCCCGCTCTTATTCATGTAGGTTTGTGGTTTTATGACAATAACTTGCTTGTCAGCTACTTGACCGCTGGCCATGGTACACTTAAAGTTTTTTTTCTCGGTCCAGCCGCTTAAAGAGTCGTTACCGTCGACAAAGCTGTCAACGCAGAGAAAACCAACATTATGCCGGGTTTTCTCATATTTCTCCCCTGGGTTGCCAAGGCCGACAACGAGTACTGTCTTATTCAGTCCGATACTATAGTACATTGTCGGGTCGCTGACTTGTGGTCGTTTTTGTAACCATGCTACCATCGCTTTCAAGTATCGCTGAATGCAGCTTTGGACGCAAGGATTATTGTTTTTAGGCTGGCCGACGCCCATGGGGGTGGGTTTCGTGCTTTTCAATGAGCCACAGTTTAATTGGCGTGCCACTGAATTCAAAGTGCTCACGCAGTGAGCGCTCGAGGTACCGTCGGTAACTCCAATGAACGAAGCGCGTCTGGCTACCGAATATCTTGAAAGACGGAGTCGGATTATCAGATTCTTGTACCATATAGTTCAGTTTTGGTAGGTGCTGACCACTTCCTGCTGGTGGATGATTAGCGATAGCTTCTTGTAGCCAGCGATTCAATTCTGAGGTTGTTAATTTTGTGTGACGATGTTTGTCGATCTCACAGGCTACTTCGAGTAGCTTCGTGACATTTTGACCGGTAACAGCGCTAGTCAATATAAGCGGTGCCCAGGGCACAAAACCGAAAGTGACGGCAATTTGTCTTGCTAGTTCGTCCCTTGTGGAAGTTCTTTTATCTTTCAATGTATCCCATTTGCTTAAAACAAGGATAAGACCTTTGCCATTGCTCTTGACAAGGCCGGCAATCTTTTGATCGAGTTGGACATTCAGTTCGTTAACATCCATCAGCAATAGACAGATATCAGCTTGTTCAATGGCATTCATAGCTCGTATAACACTAAAACGTTCTACACCAGGTTGAATTTTACCTGAGCGCCGGATACCAGCTGTATCGGCCAATTCAATCTCCTGTCCGTTAAAGCGTATGCTTAGTCTGTTAACGTCTCGTGTTGTGCCGGCTCGTTCGGACACGATGGCCTGTTGTTTGCGGGCTAGAGCATTGAAAAGGTGGGATTTACCAACATTTGGTCGTCCAATCAGGGCGAGGTGCAATCGATTGTTTTCATCCCGTGTTATTATCTGATTTTTAGGAAACCGATCTGTAATTAAACCAAGTAACTCCTCGATCCCCTTCTTTTGAGTGGTACTCGTAAATACAAGTGACTTTATGCCGAGTCGCTCGAACCCTAAAGTGTATCTATCTTTGACAGTATCTACTTTATTGACAACGAGACAGACTGGTTTATGACTCTTGAGGGCAAGTTTAGCTACCCCCCGATCTTCCTCAGTAATGGGAACGCTTGCCTCTACTACAATAATGATTACGTCAGCGTTGTCTATTGCCTGAACTATCTGTTCCTGTATGGTGAATTCGAAGCTGTCTTCAGGGTCCTTGATGCCGGCCGTGTCAACTAGCCAAAACGACCGGTCTTTGTATCTAGCTTTGGCTGTTATGCTGTCACGTGTTGTACCGGCTTCGCGTGCAACAATGGCCTCACGCTGGCTCAAAAGCGCATTGAATAAACTTGACTTGCCGACATTAGCTCGACCGACAATGGCAACGATTGGTGTCTTTTGACTCATCGGTGGCTATTATATCAAGTAGATAAGGAGACAAATAAATAAAGTCATAGAAGACGGTAACTGCCTATTGGTATATTCCCGATATGGTAGTTAGCAAAATCGGTTCGGTGGAGTGTGATTACTTTGTAACCGAGACATTGAAAAGTACGCCGTATTTGACGGTTACGTCCTTCTTTAATAATAACTCGCCAGTTAGCTTGATTTTTCAATGGTTGTAATTGAAAGCGACTAGGACCATCTTCTAGTAGGACACTATGCTCAGTAATCTGTCGTTTATGATGTGGTTGTAGTGGTTTATTCAGTCGTATGTGGTATCGCTTTTCTTTTTGAAAGCTAGGATGTGTCAACTGTTGTGCTAAAGCACCATCATTCGTTAAAAGTAACAATCCAGACGAGTCTTTGTCCAATCGGCCTACTGGCTTTAGTTCTTGGAATCGAGCAGGTAGAAGACTGTAAATAGTCAGGCTGCCTTGTCCCCGTCTAGAACAGACATAACCAACAGGTTTATTAAGTAAGATAGTAGTGTGTACTTTAGGTATATGGATGATGTTTCCGTCCACTCGCACCATATCACTAGTTGTGACTTGCTGTCCAAGGTGGGCTGGTATCCCATTCACTTCTACTCGATGCTGAATAATGGCTTGATCGGCTACCCGACGACTCCATCCTGTTGCCAAGGCTATAAATGCGTTTAGGCGCATATTTTTATAAGGAAACGATCTTTAAAGAGCAATACTATTGAAATCTGTCTTAACTGTTTCGCCGTTGTCGTCTGATGCTTTAGTAGTCTTGTCTGTCTCTGCTGGTGTTACCACTGAACTAGGTTCGGGTACCGGTCCGATAGTCGAATCTTCAGTAGGAGTTTCTGGGGCGATATCATTGGATGGTTTCATAACGTCTCCTACTATTGGTGCAGTTTGGACTTCCGGTTTACTGTCAGCCTCCTTGACTGCTTCAAGAGCGAGAAGTGTATTTATGTCTTTTTTGGGGTCAGCTTCAAGTGGCTTAATAACTTTATCGTGCACAACTGGTGAGGTAACAGTCTCTTCTTCTGGAGCGGTCTCTGTTTTAGGAGCCATAGACTTTTCGGTGTTGGGATTGGTATCGTTCTCTGGAGGGTTGTTAACAGTTGATTCAGGTGTTAAAGGAGGAGTGGTTGCTGGTTCACTTTGGTTGGCAGTAGACATCGTCGTTTCTGTTGTTGAGTTGTTCGTGGCTACAGAAATATCGACAGCAGGCTGATCAGGCGTAGATGGTGCTGACTGCACTGGCTCACTGTTGTTAATAACTGGTGTGGCAATTGGTGGGTTTGCTTCTTCAGTTGCGCCAGCAACAAAGTCTTCGATTCGCATATCAGTACTGGTATTTGTTGGTGTAGCTGGACTGTTTCCAGTGCTAGCCGCTGTAGTGGCAGGAGTTACCGTAGTGTTAGTTGAAGGCTGCTCAGCCGTAGGTGCAATCACAGGTGTTGTTGCTGTAGTGGTGTTATTTGTACTGGCAGCCGATGTTGGAATTTGTGTAGCGGTAGGATTAGCTGCCACATTAACTGGGTTTGTGGGTGGTACGGCAGCTACGCCACTTATAGCTGGTGTTGCTACTGTTACTGGTGTTGCTGTTGGAGTTGATGCTGTTACGGTAGCTGGTGCTGTCGGAGTAGGAGTAGGAGTAGGTGTTGGACCTGCTGCTGCGACAGATGTTGTACTGGTTGCGCCGCTAGACGCATCACCAAGTAGTTCATGAGCTGTTTTAACAATATCTTCTAATGTAACTTGTGACTTAACGAGGTACCTGTCGGCACCTAACTTATCGGCTCGTCGTTGGTCATCGTTTTGGCCAAGGGCAGTCAGCATAATAACGGGTACACTTTTGAGGTTCTCAGTATTACGCAGAATATCCAACATTTCAAAGCCGCTAATTTTAGGCATCATCACATCTGAAATAACGAGATCGGGATGCTCAGCCTTAGCTACAACTAGTGCTTCCTCTCCATCTTTGGCAGTAACTATGTTGTATCCTTCAGCTTGCAATCGAGCTTCATAGATCTCTCTTAAATTATTGTCATCTTCGACAAGTAGTAATTTTGCCATCGTGATTCCTCTATATATTTGGCTTATGTTTACTCACGTATTGTATCATGTTGTTGCATAACTACCCATATCATATTTCTGGTTTGGCAATTGCGGAAGTCTGCGTTTTCCCTGCTTTCTGGCTATCTATCCGTGGCAAGTTGAAGTAGAAAGTGCTTCCTTTATTAAGCTCGCTTTCTGCCCACATCTGTCCATGATAAAGCTCAATGATCTTATAGCAGATGAATAGACCGAGACCAGTACCACCTATGGTGCGGGTGGCAGAATTATCTACACGATAAAATTTTTGGAAGAGATGCGGCAGATCTTCAGCCGGTATACCTGGGCCAGTGTCGCGGACGTAGCATTGTACCACTTGATCATTACCAGTAATGCCAATAGTAATAGTGCCCTCGTCGGTGTATTTTACTGCGTTATCGAAGAGGTTGGTAATTACCTCACGCAACCGGTCAGGGTCGGCCAGTACATAGTATAGTGGACGGACTATCCGTTCACCTTCTTCACTATCCTTTGTGGCATTAATTTCACTGCCACTTGATCTTACAACTATCTCCAAGCCCTTCTTGTTTGCCACTAGTTTCAAATCATTACACAACTTGTCAATAAAGTCTCCCATTTCCAAGACAACAGGATTACTTGTTAATCTTCCATCCTCAGCCTTAGCGCTTGTTAAGAGGTCTTGGAAGAGCTTGCCAAGATGTTGTGTGGAGCTGTATGCCTTTTCCAGATAGCCTCTAGCTCTGCTATCGATATTGGCTACTTTATCATTGAGAGCCAAGGAAAGGTATCCTTCAATAGCTGCTACTGGAGTACGCATTTCATGACTAGCAGTGCTAATAAAATCTGCCCGTTGTTGCTCTTCTGCTCTTTCTTTGGTGACGTCTCTCAATACCATGACAACGGCACTAACTTCATCGGCTTGGTCAGTGAGCGGCGATAAATTAAGAGTGATCGAAATCTGTAAGTTTTCTCTATTTAACAAAAACAACGTATTATTACTGACACTCTTTTTGGTGGCAAAGACTTCTTCTATAGGGTCTTTCTCTGGCGGCAACGGTTCTCCTTTTGTAAGAACAAATTTGATGACTGATTTAACACTTATACCGGTCGTATCTTCCAGTTTCCAGCCACACATCCTGCCAGCTGCTGGGTTCATCAAAACAATACACCGATTATTGTCTATGAGTATTACCCCGTCTTCTATAGTCTCTATAATGGCTTTGAATTGCTGGGTTTCATTTCTTAAATTATTTGGTAGGCCTTGCATTGCTACCTGGCTACTCTTCTTGTGGATGAAAAGAAACTTATTCATAATACTTATATTTTAGTGTAGCAAATACCACTTACGCTTACATGACTTTCTCGCTGTCTAGACGGTACATAATGGCCTATGATAAGCTAACGTTTGCATTTAGGCCTCATCGTCTAGCGGCTAGGACACTGGGTTCTCATCCCAGCAACCGGGGTTCGATTCCCCGTGAGGTCACCATAAGAAAAATACAGATGAGAATTTGTTATAAATTTTGTAAAGAGAAAACCTGTTACCAAATTTAAGCTGTTAAATAGTTCGATTCTCTCTACTATGCCAGACTCTTACTATGACTACACTTTCTTCTGCTTCTAGTCGATACCTAATTACATATGCACCAGCACCAAATGCTATGAATAGCTCACGTTTATCTTTATCATCAGATACAAGACGACCAATTCTAGGCGAGCGTTTAAGTAAGTTAGAACCCCTAATTATATTGGAAGCAGCTTTCTCGGCTGCTTCAGTGTCTTTTTCTAATAAGAAGAAATATAGTCTTTCAAAGTCTTCAATTGCCTCAGGAAGCCATCTTAGTCGTGCCATTTTCGTGGTTTACCCTGGCTCAAGTCCTTTAGCCAAGCCTCTACTTTTTCGTGGTCGATAGCTTTACCTGTCATAAGATAGTGTTCCCACCTAACGTTGTCTTCCTCTTTTTCTTTTTCGTACCGTTCTTCACGTTCTAGATAATCCTCTATGGCGGTTTTCATAAGCCAATGAGAAGAGCGTTGCCTTTTATTAGCCAAAACCTTTATCCGTTTTCTAGTATTATCATCTAGTTTTATGCCTTGAGTTGTTGCCATATAACTATATTAGCAATTATTGCGTACTATAGCAACTTTTCTTCTTAGCTCTAGATTATATCTTATAATCTCTCTGGCCAATAACTTATAAATCGAGTGCCTTAGGGTCACCAAATAATTGCTCACTTAATTACTTGACGCCGGATGAATACAAGGCCAAACTACAAGACAACGAAGTGGCGCTCATGTAGTGAACCCCCACAATATATTGACACAAAAGTACAATTAACTGTACAATAGAAATGTAATATAAGGATAACATTATGAGTACTAAGACAATCGATACAACAGATTTGCGCAATAATCTATCGGCTACTATTAATGCTGTAGGCAAAGACGACATTGTGTTTATTAAAAGTAGAGGAAAACTTACTGGTAAAGTCATTATTGATGACGATTTACTGGAAGACCTATTGCTGTTAAATGACAGTGAGTATATAGCCTCTATATCTAGAGCTCGTGACGAAATAAAGAATGGCGATGTTTATACTTTCGACGAGGTTTTTGGGGACGTCCTATAGATGAACCAATACCGCATCGTATTTGCGGATAGCAGCAAAAAAGATTTAGATAAACTTGACCAAACTACTCGTAAAAGAATTGCAAAAAAACTTCAATTTTTCGTTGACCAGGAAGACCCTTTGGCTTATTCAAGACAACTAGTACATTCGAGCATCGGTAGTTATAGATTTCGTGTCGGTCATTATCGTATAGTTTTTGATATAGATGGCAAAATACTGCAAGTCATTAGTATTAAACACAGAAAAGATGCATACAGAGGCTAACCGCATTTTAAACTGACACTCAGGTTGTTTAATATGTTATTCCAACGAATTATTTCATTAGCTAATCTGTTAGAAAACTGAGCGTTGTTTAACTTTTCTGGTTACCTTGGCAGGCCTCTCGTACTGGTAAAAGTACTCACATAGTCGCTCAAGCGGCGTGGCCCTGTCAATACCTTTGTGTGGCCGCACGCAGTTGTAGTAGTTGACGAATCTAGCCAAGGCCTTAGCGCGTTCCTGGCGACTGCTAAACATCTCTCCGTCTTTGCTATGCCAGCCTTCCATGAGGGTCCGGATAACCCGTTCGGCCTTGCCATTGGTCTGGGGATGTTTGACACGGGTAAAGCGCTGTGTAATGCCAGCTTCACCGCAGGTTTTCATGGATAGGTGCTCTCCGTAACGGCCTCGGTACTCCGCGTGCCATTGTCAGTTAGTGTCCGCTCAATGGTATACGGGCACTGGCCGATGACCATATCCAGGAAATCGCTACTGGATAGCATGCTCTTATCCGGATAAATACCGGCGTATAGTTCCCGGGAATAGTCGTCAAGGGCCACAAACAGGTATTCATGACCATCAAGCTTGGTTTCGTTAGCTAGCAGTGGCAAACGTTTGGTATCCAGGTGCATAAGTTCGCCTGGATAATCCTTCTCGTAGCGCCTGGCCTTACGAGCCAGCTTATCCTGGATGGATTGCTCAATCTTGCCCAAATGCTTCTGCCATATACCAGGCACTGGTAGCGTTTGTCGGTACTTCTTTATGCAGGCTGTAGTCGCCTTGGTGAGCCCGGGTCAATATCTTCTTGACCGTCTCGGATAGGTGACGCCATATTTGGCCATAAGGTCTGTCTTCCGTAGCTTATGGACAAAGTAGTCCTCAGCTAGCTCTTTCCGTTGGTACGGCATTAACCGCGTGTGTTTGTGTACTACCATAGTGGTAGCCTCCTTTCGTTGGTTAGTTAGTGGTTGCACTCTAACTTTTACCACATGGGAGGCTACTTTGGTTGTCTAGAAAGTTAAATAACGCGTGGGGATTCTACATGCAGCCCACAATCGGGGCATTGATATAGTTTTGATTCAGTGTTCATGAGCATGTCCTTTGCTAGGGCTACCGCCCATCATTTTTAACATGCGTAATCCGTCACTTCGTACAAAACGATACACTAAAGCTCCAGCTATGACAAGAAAAATTATGTTTAAAACTGACGTGTAATTCCAGCTAATACTTATCTCGGCAACTTTTGCTGCTCTTTCCGTTGGTATCAGGTGCAAGATGCTGAACAGCAATTCAATCACGTAACCAGCTAGAGCCATAGCTACATAAAAAGTACTAGCAATAAATAACATCATTTTAGTCCCATAGTATTTACGGTAGATAAGTAGTATCGGAATAATGATTAAGTCAGCAAATATAAAACTAACAACTCCGCCAAAACTGATACCGCCATTCCATAGCACTCCTGCTAACGGGACATTACCGATAGAACAAACAAAACTAACTACCGATACCAATGGACCGATTAATGGTCCCCAGAGTTTAGATAGCAAGGGGTGGCTTGTTAAAAAGAATTTCTGCCAAAAGCTATTTGGAACCCATGCACCAACAGCACCAGCTATAAGCAACCCACCTACTATGTCCCGTATAACCGCGGCCCACTCCATGACAAATATGTGTGATACAGATGTAAACCCTTCTGCTGAACCAAGACGCTGCCAAAAGCTGCCTTGACGTTTAATGCTCATGTCCATGGCTGCATGACCTTCCATTGAACCAAGTAAGCCTTTTTCGGCTTGGTAATGGGCTTTCTCAAGCAGCTTCTTTCTGAGAAATAGCCGAAACAGCAAAGCAATGAAAACTATCATGAGTGGTCCGCCAATAAATTCAGCCAACGTAAATTGCCAAGCAATAAGTAGGGCAAGAATAATACCTAGTTCAACAACTAAATTAGTGGAAGCAATCTCAAAAGCCATTGCTGAAGTAAAACTAGCACCCTTGCGCCATAGTGAACGGGCTAAGGCAACAGCAGCATAGGAACATGACGAGCTGGCAGCACCAAGCCCTGTTGCAATAGCTAGAGTTTTAGGTTTGTCATCACCGAGTAGTTTTGTAATAATTTGTCGGCGCACTACAGCTTGGACAATAGCCGATAGTATAAAACCAAGAATTAACGCCCAAAGAATCTCCCAAGTCATTGAACCAGCAAGTTTTAGAGCGTGACCGAGAGCGTGGGTAATCATAGACTAATGATAGCTCAATAAAAACTTAGACCACAACGAAATCGAACTTCAATAACAGAGATAAAACTTGTGAAATTATAAATCAACTTTTTAGGTGTCAAATTTTAGAATCACAAAAAATAACAGATTACAGGGGTAAAAATTGGGTTTAAATGTATAATTCTTCGTCGGTGACCCTAAGGAGTTCGGTTTATAAGAGATTAGCTGTAGTAGCTATACACATAACACTCTCAAATAGCACCAAAACAGCGTAAGCTGTTAGGATGACAAAACAACAAAAATTATCTACCAAACAAATTGCCGAGTTGTCGGCTTTCATGACCCACAAAGAACGG
>JAJZAF010000004.1 GCA_021799595.1 bacterium
GCAAAAGTGAGAGAGGAGCTCAAGCCTTAGCGACTGTTCTATCCATCTGCACCACCACCCGGCGGATGAACCCGACTAACTACTTCAAAGCCCTGGCCGCTATTGGGTAGGGTGGGAGCACTTACCTCTCAGCTTCTTAATCATCATACCCATAATTCTGGTTGTCGTCGTAGTCACGCAGTATGTACTTCTTAAAAAGTATGATTTTAAGTGCAGTAATTGCGGTAATGTCTTCAGTCCTTCTTTGATGTCTGTACTACTTACTCCGCATAGTCTGGGAAGAAAGCGCTTAAGGTGTCCTAAGTGTGGAGAAGTCACATGGGCGTCGCGAGTGCCTAAAGAACAATAACTAGCTTCTCGCCGCATTGACTATTTTCCAACACTACAATCAATTCACACTCAATAATCTGCCCTACTCATAATAAATAATGACAGCTCATAACATAGTCAGACAATCATAACCGATATAATAGCTATATGACGTTACTCATATTCGTTTTATCGCTAGGTGCTATAGCTGTTGCCGCCGGCCTACTTGGCTCACTAGTTGGACTGGGTGGTGGCATTATTATCGTGCCAGTGCTTACTCTCTTGTTCCATATTGATATTCGATTGGCTATTGGTGCTTCTCTGGTATCGGTGATAGCCACCTCGTCAGGTGCAGCAGTGACTTACGTACGAGAACGCTTAACTAACATACGTACCGGCATGTTTTTGGAAATTGGTACGACACTCGGTGCAATTTCAGGGGCCTATCTGACGACCAAGATTTCTAGCAACACTCTATTTATTTTATTTGCCATTGTGCTAGCCTACTCGGCATTTATGCTACAGAGAAAAGGTTTAAGCAGCGATAAACCATTGACCGTATCCCACGACAAACTTGCCAACCAGCTTAACCTGCACAGCTCCTACTTTGATGAAAACCAACACCGCAACATCACGTATAAAGTAACCGGAACAAAAATTGGCCTATGTCTTATGTATATAGCTGGCCTTATTTCGGCACTACTTGGTGTCGGCTCCGGTTCCTTAAAAGTTCCGGCGATGGATATTGCTATGCGCATGCCAATTAAAGCATCAGCTGCCACCAGTGACTTTATGATCGGCGTTACGGCAACGGCTAGTGCTGGAGCCTACTTTGCTCGCGGACAGATTAACCCGTTAATTGCCGCGCCGATAGCAATCGGAGTACTGATCGGCGCCATTATCGGGTCACGTCTCTTAAATCGGATTGCTCCGAATTCTGTCCAAGTTCTGCTTGTCATCGTGCTGATTATTGTTGCTCTTGAGATGTTACAGCGAGGAGTACAGGTATGAGTAAAACGTGGCAGACTAAGCAACACCAAGATATATATATCCGTCGAGTTGAATTGTTGGTCAGCCTCGTACTGCAAGTCGGTGTGTTGCTCAGTTCGACTGTTATTTTCATTGGGTTAGTGCTGTTCTTCGTCCATGCTAAAAGTGGCCCATACAAACTTTTCACAACTACCCACTATGCATTTCCGCATAGTATCAGAGAGCTAACTTTGTCGCTGAAAGCAAAAAGCGGTATTGGTTTTATAGAGCTAGGCGTACTATTGCTCATTCTTACGCCTATTACGCGGGTAGCGGTCTCGATACTATCATTTTTGATCATTAGAGATAAACTCATGACATTGATTACATTATTCGTACTGATTGTCCTAATCAGTTCATTCTGGCTTGGTATGGCTGTTCGCTAACATACTTCAAGCATTGCTACAGCTGACAACCGCCGGCAAGTTAATCACAAAAGAGCTATTTGAAATCTCTCCACTACACGAACATAGGTCAGTATTATCAGCCATGTTCGGCAGTATACAGATATAACGAGCGATAAGTTTGTCGAGTCAGTATTGCCCCAGCAATGATTGACAAAGTTTGGTGGAGCATACCGGATTCGAACCGGTCACCTCCCGGCTGCCAGCCGGACGCTCTAGCCAAATGAGCTAATGCCCCGTAGTCTCATTTATCATATCAATGCTGACAGTAAGTTCAAGTCAAGTTTTTTTCTAAACCCAGCCTGCTACTGTTTGATACAAAACTACTACAGAAAGCACGCCGACTATAGCTACGCATACGGTGGCAACGGCACGAAAGATCGGCCCATTGGCCGCTTTACCCAGCAAGGATTTTTTATTAGCCAGGACCAAAATATACATGAGCAACAGTGGCGTAATAATACCATTTAGCACCTGGGCGTTAACGAGAGTAGAAATTAGGTTGCTCGGTATTAGGGCGATGGTGGCTCCGACCACGATTTGAACTGTAAAAAGTCCGAGAAAAATGGGGGCTTCAGAGAACTTCTTACTAACACTCCGTTCCGAACCCATCGTTTCACTCACTGCATAAGCCGTCGAGAGTGGCACGACGGCAGCTGCTAGCGCGCTAGCACCCAATAATCCGATACCGAAGAGTTCGGTAGCCAGCGATCCGGCAACCGGTTTAAGGGCTAATGCTGCCTGACTGGCAGAAGCAAGCGGTGCTCGATGGGTAATAGCTGCAGCTGTGGCAATAATGATGAAAATACTAATTATGTTAGCGAACACTGTGCCCACGATAGTATCAATCCTCTCCCGTTTGTACTCGTTTGGTCCAATACCCTTGTCCGGCACTGCGGCTGCAATGTAAAACTGCATATAGGGAGTAATGGTTGTGCCTATTAACGCCACGCTTAAAAAGAGAAAGCTTTTACTGGTAAGCAGGTGTGGCAAAAGTAAATTACTACTTACAACCCCCCAATGAGGATGCGCTAGAATAGCTGCCACTGGGTAGGTTAAAAAGGCGAGAGATAAAACCAAAAAAAGTCGTTCTGCCCGACGATAACTACTAAATACCACCAATGCCCAGACCAAGAAGGCAGCGATTGGCACCGATACATAACGGCTAATGTGAAATAACTGCAACGCAGCGGCAATACCGGCAAATTCACTTACGACCAGTCCGCCATTCGCAATAATAAAGGCAATAATGGCTAACGTTGTGAAGCGAATTGAGAAGTGTTCACGTATCAGCGACCCTAAACCCTCACCGCTATATGCCCCTAACCGGGCACTCATTTCCTGTACAATGACAAGCGCAATCGTTACTAACACCATAATAAAGAGCGTGCGGTAGCCAAACTGGGCACCAGCTGAAGCATAGGTTGCTACCCCACCAGCATCGTTGCCGGCATTAGCTGCAATGAGACCAGGACCAAGTAGCGCAATACCAATTAAAAATTTGGAGCGAGTTCCCTTTAGTTTTTCGAAGATAGCCCTGGTCATGAGAATATCCGCGGAAAATGAAAGCGACCATCCTCCGGCATGAAGGCATCAATAATATCATCAGCTAGAATACGGCCCAGTGGGTGTCTGTTATTATCGACCACGAGAATAGAGTACTGCCGGTTGGTAATTAAACAATCGGCTACCGTGTCAAGACTATCTTCAGGATTGACTACCTCTGGTGGTTGTTTATGAACAAGCGACTCAATTTTTTGATTTGGAGATGCAACGAACAAATCCCCGAAGTTGAGATCATCAACGAATCGCCCTTTGCCATCCACGACCACTACCCCACTGGTTGAGCTTTCGTCCTTATCTCCGTGACGCAAACGATCAGCAATATCTTTAATTGTTTCATCCTTCGTCGCTATCACCATACCACTGTTCATAATACCCCCAGCGGTTGTTTCCCTGTGAGCCAGAACAGCTGTCACTCGTTCACTCGCCTTTTTCGGCAAGCGAGCAATCAGTTGATCACGAAACTCGCCATCGATATCTCGTAGAGCATCGGCGGCTTCATCAGGTTCCATCTTTGCGAGATATGACGCAGCAGCTTCAGGAGTTGATTCTCTTAGCAGCGACTCCAACTCCTCTGCCTGCATTTCTTCCAAAGCATCAGCAGCTTGTTCAATCGGCAACACCTGCAAAAGTTCCTGACGCTGAGCACGTCCGAGATCTTCAAGCAGATCAGCAAGCTCAGCGGGTTTCAGTCGCTGTAATTCACGACTCGTAGCACTAAGGCGCAAACTACTTTTGCCATCGCTGGCCTGTCCAAAACTTTGAATAGTGCTCCAATCAATAACTGACCGCGCATATGGCCGTTTCCGCCACCGACGCGGCAAAAGACGTCTTAAGAGCGATAGATAACTGACGTCTACTGCTACCAAACGAATGCCACCCGAAACAGTAATGTACAGGTCAGCAGCTCGCACGACTCGAGCACCTTCGACATCAACGAGTTGGTGATCAAGTACATCAGTAGCTAAACAAGCTTCACCAGAACGTGGCTGAAAATCTCTCAGATCCAGTCGGGCAGTTTTAAGATTAACAGCATCAAATGTTATATGGGCAATCTCATTGGCCGGAATCCAAACTACTCGTCGGCCAACTTTTACCAAAATGCCACTGAGTAGCGGATAGCGTTGTTGCTGATCCCAACGACAGACAAGATCAACAAGACGACCAACTTCTTGACCGTCCTTATGTATTACCCGCGCACCCAATAGACCAGCTACTGATAGCAGTGAGTCAAGTGGGAAAGTGTGGGCACTGCGGATGGAGGGAAAATGACGGAACATAAGTAGTAACTCCTTAAAACTTATACGGTCAAAAGCCAAGCTGAGACAATACGATCAAACTTGGCTTTTATACCTTGTATTTATTCGTGCGCGCCCACCCGGCGGCGGGTTTATAACGAAAGATGTTTGTTTTATCTGTTTGTTAGACGCGCCGCGACTTGCGCACGATCTACACTCATACTACGGTATTATCCGTTTTTGTCAAGTTTACAAGATATACTTATGAATACTAGTTACGTTCACGTACGTTGAAACGGCGATATGCAATAGCGGTCATAAACGTAACAGCTGTCAGGTAAATCAACCCGGCAAGGCACGCCGGCAATAATGCGCTATGAGTACTCCACACAAGGTAAATACCAGAAGCAAACGTTGAACCGATCAACCCATAGTTCACCTGAAATGCCCGCTTTGACGGTCGTAATAGAACATAACTGCTAGAAGCGATGCTGGCAAGAGCAATCATGACATGCACTAAAATTATCATACTTTCAGTATATCATTAATCGCTGGTAAGCATATACAGTATTAGATATTTTTTGTTCGCCTTATTTCACCCATGCGCGGCAGAACATAAGCAGCCAAAATGAGAGCCAATATAATTGCAAAGCCACACATAATGCTCGGTATGCCCCGTCTAGTTTGCGGGCTAATAGAGTTTACAAGTGCCACCGGCATTAAAAAGACTAAGTAACCGACAATAAGGGCTCGTATAGACTGTAGCGATTTCAAAACAGCTCTTCCTTTTTGCATAAGTTGCTGAGCCCACAACATACTGAGCCCAATGCCGATAGCCAACCAACCGAAATAATAAACAGAGTAGAGACCACCAAGACGAGAACCAATCTGAAAGATGACGTAATTACCTTCGCACTGATGCCCATTAAAAGCTGTCCTGTAAAAGAGAAATACTAAGATGTAGCCGACCATCGTCAGGTAACTGAACGCCACAAGAAGACGACGTGGTTTATTTGCGAGCACATGAGCAAGGTGCAAGCCAAGCGGGGGCAAGATAGTAATCATAGCGAAACCAAGACGTGACCATTGTTCCGCTCGGAGACCGTAACCGGTACAGACGAAATACTCAGCCAACTGAAAGCCTGCGAGGCATATGAATATGACAACTATAAGACGAGAAACTGAAGTTAAGCGGTAACGCCATAGTGTATATACAGCAAGAAACGATTCTATCGTTAAGGTAGCCAGCATGACCGGTGGGGAGAAGCAATATAATCGCCTCCCTGAAGAACGTTTCATGACTCGATCATTCTTAAAAAATCATGTTCTGTAATTTGTTTCGTGCCAAGCTTATTCGCTTTCGTCAATTTGTTGGCACCAACATTATCGCCAACTACTAAATAATCGGTCTGCTCACCGACCGAACTTTGAAAATTACCACCGAGAGCCCTGATATGCTCTGCTGCTACTTCCCGCCCCATTGCTTTCAAACTACCTGTGATGGCAAAGTACTTGCCTGATAATGGGCCACCGATTTTTTTAACTGGTTTTGGCCAGACATTCAACTTGTGAAGCTTTTCAAGCAGTTTTTTGTTACGTTTCTCACTGAACCATTCCACAATTGATTCCGCCACGATGACACCAACACCATTAACTCGGGCGAGCTCGTCAATTGTCGCTTGACTCACTGCTTCAATAGCGCGAAAGCTATTAGCAATATCTGTCGCTGTTTGAATACCTACGTGACGAATACCTAATCCATAGAGAAAACGATTCAGCGGCGGGTGAGTTTTATCATTAATGGCTGACACTAATTTATTAGCAGATACGTCAGCAAAACGTTCCAACTTAATAATGTCTGTGGCCTTTAAGGTAAAAATATCTGCTACGTCACGGATGAGTCCTGCCTGAAGGAGAGCAATGACATTTTTTTCGCCTAAGCCTTCAATATCTAAAGCGGACTTTGAAGCAAAGTGCTCTATTCTCTTCCAAGTTCGTGATGGGCAGGCATTGTTCGGACAACGCCAAACAGCTTCGCCAGATTTATGCTTAACAAGTCTAGTATTACATTCAGGACAATGCGTTGGCATCTGAAATATCTTCTCCGACCCATCCCGCAGACGAATAAGCGGCTCAACGACTTCGGGGATAATATCTCCTGCTTTGTGGACGATAACGGTATCACCAATCCGAATATCTTTTCGTGCAATTTCTCCTTCGTTATGCAATGTGGCCATTTGTACAGTAGTGCCAGCAATAACTACTGGTTCCAACATGGCTACAGGGGTAGCCGCTCCTGTTCGACCAATCGATACGAAGATATTTTTTACTCTAGTAGTAGCCTGTTCTGCCTGATACTTCAACGCAACCGCTCCTCGTGGTGCTTTGCCAGCGACACCAGCCAGAGCAAACAAACGTCTATCGTTAACTTTAATGACCAAGCCATCTATAAAAAATGGTAAACTGAGACGTTTTTTTTCCCACTGCTCAGCAAAACGTAGGATACTATCCAGGTCGGGTACAACAGTGGCCTGATGGTTGGTTAAAAGACCAATATCGCTAAGAACATCATAGGCAAAACGAAAAGTTGGGATTTCTTCAGCTTTATTTCTCAGCAAATCATATGCCCGAAAGTATAAGGGTCTCTCGGCCACTAACCTGGGATCAAGCTGTCTGATAGTGCCGGCGGCAGTATTGCGAGGATTAGCAAATAACGGTTTACCCTCTTTTTCTCGCTGTTTGTTAAGACGGTTAAAGTCCGCTTTATACATAACTATTTCGCCTCGCACTTCTGTCCTGCCTGTTAAAAAGGCCTTGTGGGTAGCAGTATGTCTAAGGCGCAATGGCACCGACTCCAATGTGCGGACATTCATAGTAACGTCTTCGCCAACAAGACCGTCGCCACGAGTGACAGCACGAGTAAGTACACCATCTTCATAATGAAGTGCACAGGCAAAACCATCCATCTTAAGATCAATGAAGTATTCCAGGTTGGCATCTGCTGGTAGTAGTTTGTCGAGACGCTGTCGCCAAGCTACTACTTCTTCTTGACTGAAAACGTCATTTAAGCTTAGCATCCGACTGGAATGCGTTATCTGGGTAAAACCAGGTAATGGCTTTCCGGCCACACGCTGAGAAGGCGAATCGGCAGTAATGAGATCCGGGTACTCAGTCTCAAGTGTCGTTAGCTCATGTTTTAAGCTATCCGCTGCTTCCTCACTCATAATAGACTCGTTGAGCACATGATAATGGTAGCGGTAATCATTAATAAGTTCCCGCAACTTCTCAATTCTCGCTTTAGCTTGGGCTTTATTCATTAAGTAGCTCCCTATAAAGGATGTACATGTAAACATTCACGACCACAAGCCCTGTCATGGATAAGAAAAACAGGACCCATTGCGCGAGGCTAGCGACAAACGCAATAACGGGCAACATGATAATTGCAGTTATGATTAGCAGAACCATTGGCAGCCAGAGAATTTTTCTAAGAATTGTCCACCGCCGATACCGTACCACCCCTTTGGCAGAACGGAGAGCGGCTAATGGAGTCATGTCAGGCAAGGTAACAATATAGAGTCCGAAGATTGACGAACTCACCATGAATAGCGACCAGAACGCTAAGATAATGAATAGCGCCAACCAGAAGAGTTTTTCGATGAGGTGAACAGCAATACCGTTCGTTATGACGATATCATAAAGCTTGGCGCCGATGACGAGTGGCAGCAGCTGAACACAAATAACAAAGAGCACTAATATAAACGGGATCAATGGATACATACCTTTATAGTAGACATCGCGTAACCTTATGTGACTGCCACTGAGACGTTGTCGGATTGCCCAAATTACCGCCAGAGTAGTAATTAAAGCTAATAAAAACTGATAGGCTCCTGATACTGGGCTAGTGGTGCTTGCTGCTGAGCTAACGAGAATAGCAAAAACACCCAGGTTAGAAAGCAATACCTGGAAGTCACCGTGAGCGAGATGCTCAAGCCCTGATTTCAAACTTGAGGTGTTAATACCACTACTTAAACCCTGTACAAAAATAACTGTCAAAACAGCATAAACGAGAGCAATAATGCCAAAGAGTACTCTATTCTCCCAGAGCGCTAAAGCAGTTTTTTTGGTAAGGTAAAATACCGATGGTAGTTTGACGGGATGAGATATATGCTTTGGTAAAGCAAAACGTTTCCGAGAGAGCTTTAAGCGCCGTGGCTCTGCAATCTTGGCGGGTGGACGGGCCACCGCCCGCCTCTCTTTTGTCGTCTTCTTCTTTGGATGCCCCCGTGCCCTCTTGCTCGCAGTAGCCATAACCTCTAGTATATAAGATTTTGCCCTGAGAGTGTGACGTTAGGCATGTAGTTCCATTTTCTGCAAACGTTCAATCCGGGCATCAATCGGGGGGTGAGTCGAAAATAGGTTGCTAATACTGTGAGCTCTTAATGGGTTCACAAAAAACATATGCGCCGTTGCCGTATTTTGACGACGAACGACACTACCGGTACGCTTAATCTTCATAAGTGCGTTAATCAACCCTTCGGGATAACGAGTTGTGAGTGCCCCCGTTGCATCAGCCAAATATTCTCGCTGACGGCTAATCGACAGCTGTATGAGCATAGCAACGAGCGGGGCTAATATGGCGGCAATGATGCCCAAGAAGAAGAAAATCTGGTTATTTTCATCACGGTCGCCACCTCCGAAAAAAGTGAGACGAAGCATAATGTCAGCAACGAGCGAAATGACAGCAGTAAGCGCAAAGGCGATCATGCTGACACGGATATCGTAATTCTTGACGTGTCCCAGCTCATGAGCGATTACTCCCTGCAACTCTTCATCATTCATTATATCGAGTAATCCGGAAGTGACGCAGACAGCCGAATGTTTTGGATCACGGCCGGTTGCAAAGGCATTGGGCGACGGATCATTCATAATATATACCCTTGGCATTGGCAAGCCATCGGTAATTGCCAGGTTCTCAATAATGCGCCACAGCCTTGGATTGTCACTTTTTTTAATCTCTCGAGCTCTATTAATTGCTAAAGCCATTTTTGAGCCAAGGTAGTAGCTGGCGATAGTATAAATACCAGCACCAATCAGAGCACCATAAAATACACCGGTGCCGCCACCGAGATACTTATCGAAGATCCAGATAATAGCTGCTAGAAATATGAGAAAAATAACCATGATGAAGATAGTTCGATGCTTATTGGCGGCAATGTCTGAATACATATAACCTCTCGTTCTCTTTTAACAAGTTAAAATTGGACTTTGACAGGCTCCGCAATGGCTGCTGCTTGACCTTCGTCAACTTCAAAATATTCTTTATCCTTGTTAAAACCAAGACGGGCAGCAAACATATTAGTCGGAAACGTTTTGCGCTTGGTATTAAAGTCTCGGACAACACCATTATAGAAACGACGAGAGGCTTGAATTTTGTCTTCAGTATCTGTCAATTCTGCTTGCAATTCCTGAAAATTCTGCGTGGCCTTTAGGTCAGGGTAATTTTCTGCAACAGCAAATAAACTTTTCATAGCTGTCTGGAAACCATTCTCTGCTTTTGCAGTTTCAGCAGGACCTTGGGCGTTCAATACCTTCGTTCGAGCCGCTGTCACGTCTTCAAAAACTGTCTTCTCATGACTGGCATACCCCTTAACGGTGTTGATGAGGTTGGGAATAAGGTCATAGCGCCTTTTTAGTTGAACAGTAATATCGCTCCAGGCTTCATTGGCTTGCTGATTTAAGCGAACCAGACCGTTATACATCATGACAGCTGAAAAGATAGCAATCAGGACGACAACGACAATAATGATGATTACGGCAGTCATGAATTTCTCCTTATCATAGTAACTAACTAAGGCTATTATACAGCATACATCCTCGTCGTGAGTAAATACCTGCTATTATTAAGTATATGCTCAGGAAGAAGCTAATATTTAGTTTTTCAGCAATCCTGATAGTAATACTTATCGCTTATGCCGGTTTTTGTTTAGTTAGACCAATTACAGTGAGAGGCTTTGGCAAAGATGATAATTCAACCCTCGATGCTGCCTCAACCATTCAGTGGCCGCAAGTCGGCGAGGCTGCTGTTGGTATACTCGGCAGTCACACCATTATTACTAATGGTCCACAGACACCTACTCCAACCGCCAGTGTGGCAAAGCTCATTACTGCAGTAATGGTGTTAAAGGCTAAACCGCTTGCAGTAGGAGAGCAAGGTCCCTCAATCACTTTTACTACCAGTGATGTGGCAATCTATGGTCACTACCTCGATGAACAAGGATCAGTCCTTCCTGTTGTAGCCGGAGAAACTATGAGTGAATACCAGGCGCTTGAGGCAATGTTACTGCCATCAGCGGATAATGTAGCCGACTCGCTCGCTATCTGGGCGTATGGATCTTTGTCGGCCTATTCCCAAGCTGCTAACACTTACATAGCTGCACAGGGTTTGCATGACACGCATGTCGGTACTGACGCAAGCGGGTATGATCCTTCTACCACTTCCACTGCTCAGAATATGGTAATGCTGGGTGAGCTCGCTATGAATAATCCGGTCATTGCTTCTATTGTCAGCCAATCTAATGCAACCGGTATTCCTCTAGAGACTTCTATTCATAACGTCAATAGTCTCCTAGGAACAGACGGCATTGTTGGTATTAAAACCGGGAATACCGACCAAGCTGGTGGTGTGTTCGTGTCTGCCTCGCAGATTACTCTTAATAACAAAATGGTTACTGTTATTACCGCACTGGCAAAGACACAAACTCTGGCAGCTGCATTAAAAGATAGCATTCCCTTCATAGCCAGTACACATACTGATTTCACGAGTGACACAATTATCAGGGCCGGTTCAGTAGTCGCTCATTACCAATTACCCTGGGGCGGTACTGTCCCGGTCATTGCTACTCAGAATGTTACACTAACTACTTGGAAAGACAGTCCTACTAGTTCGACAATAAGTCTGCGGCCTTTGCAAGCTAGTAAGCAGACGCCTCAGACAGTAGGCAGGATGACCGCCTGGCAATCTGGGGTAGCAAGTGAAAAATATACTCCTCTCGCCTTGCAGCAAGCTCTTCCTCAGCCAAGCATAAGCTGGCGATTGATACATCCACTTGTTGACATATGAAGACAAATAAAGGCTCGACAAACCTGACAGCATTCTGTACGGAGCTAACGATATTTCGCTTTCTCATCTGCACTAAGATCTTGGCATTTACTAAAGCCCTGCTCGATCTGAGCCTAACTCAGCTTCTGACAGATCCAAAGATGCAGACACTTATTCTTATTTAAGAGTAAACACTATGATGGTGACTCTGGGCTTCCTCGCAGGCTTAGCCAGTACAGGTGGCTTCGCGTGACAACCCAATACTCGACCCGACTTTGGTCTGGAGTTTGATTAGTGACTTTATGGTGGGTGATGAGGGACTCGAACCCCCGACACCCTCGGTGTAAACGAGGTGCTCTAGCCAACTGAGCTAATCACCCATATGTTAAGAAGATGGTGCGGACGAGAGGATTTGAACCTCCACAGGATTACTCCCACTACCACCTCAAGGTAGCGCGTCTACCGGGTTCCGCCACGTCCGCTGGGAAGCCATCATATCTTAGCTAGTTTAGACTGAAAACTCAAGTCTAGCTCCTTGGCATGTGATCGTAAATATGATCGAGACTGTAATCACTACGAAGCATGCCCTTTATATCGTCTAAAGAAGTACCAAATTTGACACCAGGATTGAGCGTACTATATGGATCAAAAATCTGTTTTACCTTTTGTAGCAGTGCGTACAACTCGCTGCCATACATAGATTCAAGATATGGCGTACGCAGTCGGCCATCACTACCTGTGCCACTAATAGTACCGTCAAGCTTGGTAACTAGCGCATGATATTCATTTAAAAAGCGAAAGGCTTTTTGGCGATCACCCACTTGAGTTAAATTCAGTTGTGGCTGTAAGCCAACGTTACCAATGCCGACATGTCCCCAGAGAGCTGGTTTTACTCCGATACTCTCAAGTAAACCATACACTCCCTCTATATATTCTCGGAGCCGAGCCAGCGGTACTGATCCATCAATCAATGGAGTTGCATGTTGTTGGCCTTCATTGTTGGCCAGAAGTATATTCGGAGCCTGTCTAAGTTTCCACAGTTGTTGCTGTTGTTCTGGTTCTGTCTCAACTTGTACAGCGGTAGCGTACTTCTCCAGGAATTTCAGAGCATGTTTAATAGCCTTTTTTAATGACCGGTCATTGTTATCGAATTCTATGAGTAAAATAAAGGGCGAAAATGGTGGTTTCATAATATCTTTCAGTTGGTTTGGGTTTAACTCGTTGACCTGCATTAAGGCATATTGATCAACCAGTTCAACTGTACTCGGCAGCTCTTTCATAGTAACCAGCTCAATCATGGCCTGTTGAAGATATTCAACGCTATCGAAGCGCGCCATGATAAGGATAGTCTCGGGGCTATACGGTACGATATTTAAAGACACTTCACTAATAAGGCCGAGGGTCCCTTCACTGCCTGCAATAAGAGCACTAAGATCAAAAGAACCATCACGTCTTTTAATGTCTATGAGGTCGTAACCGGCATTATTGTAGCTGACACGGCGCTGCAGTTGCTCAATAAGATCGTGTTGCTCTTCAAGTAGCGTATCAATGGAGCGATAAATCTCTCCTTCAAAAGTTGCCAAGCCTAATTTCTTATTCAACTCACGCTTACTGAGCCGGGTCGTTTCGATGACTTCACCATTTGCCAATACTACTCTAAGGCTCTTGATGTAGGCCCTGGTGTCGCCGTATTTTATAGATCTCTCTCCAACAATGTTTTCACCAATAGCACCCCCGACTGTCGAGTAATCGAGACTGGCAGGATATGGTGGTAAAAACTGGCCATGGGTATGGAGAGTCTGTTGCAGTTTGGCATAACCGATCCCCGGTTCAACCGTCACCGTGGCGTTCTTGGCATCCATTTCTAAAATCCGGTTCATGTGTGCCGAGAACACAAGAAGAATACCGCTGCCGATGGCAGCTCCACACTGGCTAGCGCCTGCACCTCGAGCCGTAATGGGAATATTGCGGCCACGTTCTGCCAGTTGCCAACTGAAACGAGCTGTTTTACGGATATCGTTTTCGTTGCGAGGATAGACAATAAGTGTCGGTGCAACTTGGAGTATACTGCCATCAGTTGCAAAGTAGCGCCGAGCATCAGTGGCCGTCATGACCTCGCCCACCAAGTGCTCCTGCAAGTAGTGTGCTACTTTACTCATCTATATAGATTGTACCCTCCAATCAGAGATATATACCAGCTATGATACCACACATACTATGAGTGCTCACCGTGTGAAATTTCAAGAGAAACTAAGCAAAATTATCAATGCTTTAACAAACCTAACAACACTATATGGTTAAGTAGTTTACAGTGCTTATCACTTTTGTTGCATTATTTGCTATAGCGGATTTTAATACATCAGTATTGACAGATGTCATCTTCTTAGAGACGATAGGCTATTCTTGATATAAATCAGCAAAGTGACGTAGCGTGGTACAGCTCATAGAACAGCTCTCAACCCACCAAATAGGTGGACATCCTCCACCTTGGTAGTGTATCCAGACGGAATCTCAAATCTAGAGGCAGGGTTGGTCAGCCAACGTCGGTCATCGAGGCCAAGGATACAGTGGAACGGTCACTGGGGAATTTTATTCTTCGTAGCATAGCATTAACAGTTGTTTATCGACAGAAGCTAGAAAATCTGTAGATTGCGTTGGTTCCAGTAACGTAACTCTGGTGCGGATAAGAGGACTTGAACCTCCACGAGCATAAAGCTCACTGGCTCCTGAAGCCAGCGCGTCTACCTAATTCCGCCACATCCGCACGGAAAGGGGAGTAATGGCTTCCATATAGTATCTATTTTAGATCAGGAACTCAAGGTGGCTTAATCAGTTACTTTTGCCTGCCTGATTTCCCAGTTTTGTACGTCGTTAAACCGGTCAGCCGACGTAACGATCGGTCCATTTTCCAGTCCTGCCACTGAGCCGTGCGTCAAGTATAACAACCGGGGTTGATACAGACCAAGTGCCGGCGCGGCTTGTTGCCAAGCTTGTAAGAAAGGCTGATACTCAATAACTCTGAGCGCCGGGTTAAGACGGGTGCGTCCTGCTTCCAATGATGAGTCGGCTGTAGGGTTCTCAAATTGAGAAAAGTTCAAATCGTTAGCCACATTAATGCTTGCCTGGGAGCTAGCCCAGTAGACAAAGACGTCCGGATCAATACCGATAGATATACCATTTAAAAGTGCCTGGTATTGATGATATGTCACCGCATTTTGGAAATCGATTGGACTTAAATATTGCAGCGTAAGATTAACTCCGATTGATCGCCATTGTTTTTGTAGTAGATTACCAACAAGATGATTTTCGGAAGTATCAGCGGCAGTCAGCGTGAATGCTAACTGACTATTTTGTTTTTTTCTTAATCCATTTTTACCAACTACCCATCCGTCACTATTTAGAAGCTGAGCAGCATAGCTTGGGTTATAGCTGGCCTGAGCATATGTCGGATTATATGCTAACTGACCAGCCAGTAATGGTTCACGTACTAGTGGCGTTTTGTAACCTAAGTGTGCCACTATAGCCGGCACATTAGCGCCGCTCACTAACGCCTGTCGGACCTGCTGATCAGCAAGTAGCCCGCTTGATACGTTAAAGAACACCATGTTGGCAGCTCGCAGTATTAGACTGTGAGCTACAATCCCAGATGTTATAGCTGGTATGTTGCTAGCGGATACGCCGGAAGTATCCATGGCCGTCAGTTGTCCGCTTAAAAAAGCCTGCTCGAGCTCGGTCTGGTTAGCGTAGACGTTAATAATAAACTTGCTCAGTTTTGGTCGACCACTCGAGAAATGTGCAAACGGAGTAAGCGCAATAGTTGATTCTTCGTTATCAGGATTGCTCGTTGATGTAACTTGCAAACCCTGAAGACGAAACGGTCCTGAGCCAACCATATGGATAGTATTGAAATCTGCAGAACGAAGATTAGCTACTGGGATAGATTGGAGAATATGTTTCGGCAATATACCTGTTGTCAAACTATATGGAAAAGAAGCCAAGGGATCCGGCAATGTAAAGACGACGCTTAATGGATTTGGTGTCGTTATTTGTACTCCTTGCCAACTGTTCTGAAGTGGTGACAGGGCGTTAGGGTTCTGAATTAAGTGATAGGTAAAAGCAACATCACTACTGGTAAGTGGTGTGCCATCCTGCCAGGTAAGGTGCGGCTTCAAATGAATTGTATAGATTGTGCCGATACTATTTACGCTATAACTGGCTGCTAGCTCTGGTTGAAGATGACCATTATCGCTGTTTGTGAATAGGCTGGCAAAGATTAAACGCGAAATGGTAGTGTCTGCCTCAGAAGCTGCATAAATAGGGTTAGCGTTACTAAAGCGGCCATAGACGCCTTCCGTGTAAATACCGCCTGGAATGGTAGCTAGCTTCTGGTAGTAAGTACTCAAACCGAAATTCTGAACAAGTACCCCAGCAATGAGTAGCAAAAACAGGCCTACCCAACCAAAGACAAACCAACGCACTGATAAAAGATTGTCAAAGCGATTAAAGAAATGCTGCTCAAGGTGTTGCCCGGCGTTACTACCAAGTTTTTCTACCTGTTTCTGACTCCGTCCAACCCGCTGACGAAAACGACGGACTAGGTGAGCTGGCCGCATCAAAACATTAACTCTATTTAATGAGCACGCTAAAAATTAACGACAAACTGAAAATTAATGCCAAAATAATGGTTAATTGGAAAATAGTTTTATCAGTGCCGCGTCGTGTCGTGTTAACCTCACCGGCACCGCCAAGACCGGCGCCCAGGCTAGCCCCTCGGGTTTGTACCAAAATGAGTATGGTCATTAAAACCATCGAGATAAGAATAAGATAATCAAAAATGCTCATGTGTACTCTTGGCGTCCTCTAAAATAGCAGTTACTAAATAGTTTACCAGGCCAATAACAATACCGGCAAATACAGCTGCCCAGAAATTCGTTATATGCAATGAATTATAGAGTTTACTGGCTATGTAAACTATCAAGCCATTAATAATGATCATGAATAAGCCGAGACTTATAAGCAGCGCCGGTAGTGATAAAAAGATTAAGATAGGTTTAATGATAATATTAATGATCGCTAGTACGAGGCCAGCAATAATGATAACTCCAGGGCTGCTCCCGTAACTGATACTCGTTGACAGCAGTGCCGCCGCAATCCATAGCCCAAGGCTACATACGAACCAGCGCATTAAAAAACGCTCTAAGAACTTGGGCTTATGACGATGCATGACAGTAGGTATTGTAAATTAGCATAAGTAATTAAGGCAACTTACTGCTTAAGACTTTTACGCCTGAATGAGTGATGAGAACGTCATCCTCAATTCGCACACCGATACTCTCTTCAGGAATATATATACCTGGCTCCACGGTCATTACCATACCTTCTTCCAGCGGCCGGTTATAGTCTCCGACATCATGAACGTCAAGCCCAAGAAAATGTGATGTAGCATGAGGATAATAATATCGAACATCTTTATGCGTTATCTTTTTAATAAGCCCAAGGCGTCTGAGTTGCTCACCCATTAATTGCTCTACCTGTTGTTCATAGTCATGTAGGTATACCCCTGGTTTTAGTAAACCAAAAGTTTCTTTTTGAACGGTCTGAACAGCCATCAGGATTGCCTCTTGACGAGACGAGATAGATCCAATAGCAACCGTACGGGTAAGGTCTGCACTGTAGTGCTCAACCTCAGCGCCTACATCAATAACCACCAACATACCCGGGGTAATGTCACCGTCATTACTGACTTCGTGAAGCGTCAATGCCCGTTGACCACCGGCTACAATTGGCACAAAACCATGTCCACTTGCACCACGTCTACGGAATTCTTTGGTAAGAGCTGCTTCAATTTCATATTCATGACCAAACCGGCCGTGTTTGGCTTCTTTGGTAACACTTTTTATAGAGCTGGCAGTAATATCTATAGCCAGTTGGATGGTCGCTATTTCTTCCGGCTGTTTCACCATCCGCATTGCAATAAGCTGAGAGCTAATGTCTTGTATTTTCAGGTTTGAACTATACGATTTCAAGCGGGCAGTGAATACTGCACGAGCGGGATTGGTATAAAAACCATAACGATCCACATAGGTCGGTAGTGCCGGTAGGGTTGCAACGTAGTTACTCTTCTTAAGGCAGCGAGCGAGATGCTGCCAGCCGTTTTTTTCAGGAAGCACTGTTTCAATACCAGAGCGTTTTGTCAGTTTGAGTGTATCGACATGACCATCAAATACTGCACGTGTGTCTGAACGATCTGACAATATAAGATATTCTTTATCCCCATCTAAAACAAGCATTACGTCGGGTTCATTAATACCAGTCAAATACCAAAAGCTAGAGTCTTGAGAGAAGGGATAGACATTATCGCTATTGCGTTGCATTCGACCATTCGCCACTATAACGATAGGAGCATCTGTCTTACTCAATTTTCTCAAACGCTCGCGATTATGACGGAAGAATTTACTACTAAAGTATGTGCCCATACAAAAACTCTTACTGCTACATACTGTATCACTACTGGAACCAAGATAAGAAAATTAGGGTTCAATATGAAACGCAACCTCATCACTGTTAACGTGATAGTAATATGGTAATTTGGGAGGCCACAGACTAGCCCTTGTTCGGACCAGTATCCGAACCGATTCTAAACCTATGCCTGGCCAAGCTTCTTTTACCTCACCTTCTACACCAGTTACGTCACGAGGTTTAGGTCGTAAAGTGTCAGGATACGTTTGGCGAAGGCTCCGTACAGCAAAACCTCCTTCTAGGTGTATTTTGCTTCCGGCAAGACCTAGACTGGCGATTTTTTGACGAGCATTGAGTATTTTGCTCCAGCCTTTGTTTGGATCAGACCAAATATACGTCGTGAGGGTATAATTATCCCAACCACCTGCCGGAACTTGTGTAAAGTCCTCACCTGACGAATACCTATTCATAGACGCGATATTATATAACACTTCTGTTAATTAATCAATGTACTGTATACCGACACTGTGTAAGTGTGCGATTAGGCATTGTGACGAGAATTGTGACGACGTTTTAAAATGATGTAATATTCCTCGCGTTCACCAAGCCAAAAGCTAATTGCCATCAGTATGAGAACAAGATAGACCGGCCAGAAAAATCGAGTGAGGACGTCAAGTAAATTATTGGTTTTAACTGGACCAATAATAGGTAATGTAAAATTATTATTCCTAACAATCTCAGGTAGTTGGAGTATGTCTGTGGTACCAGTACTATCTGAAGCTTGGACCTTAACTGTATACAATCTCTGACGAGCATCAGTCAGTCTGTAAACATGAAGTGCACTAAAAGTCCCTGTCGTTGATCGAGCAATGGTAGAGGTAGTACCGTCACCCCAAACTACAGTCACGGCATAGGGTGCAGTACCGTTCTCGATGATTAGTGGCAACGTAAAAATTTGACCTGAAGCTAATACTCGATAGATATAGTTAGTTGTTATGAGGAAAGGGCCAGCTGGAGTTGACGGCTGTAACGGCGCTACCTGCGCCGTAACATATATCTGAAAACTTGGCAGAGTTAGTAATTCCCCCGACGGCGTTACGGCTGAGACATAAACCACATGGTAGCCGTTAGCTAAGGGCTGATCTAGTGTACAACTCCAGACACCACTTGCATTCGCATAAGTACGGCATGGTATAGAGGGAGAGTGAAAAGTTATTGTAACCAAAGCATTGGGTGGAGCAATACCGCGTTCGGTTACATATGGACTGACATGAGCAATAACACCAGGCTTAAATGGAACATTGTCCTGACTGATAACTGCCAGAATAGCAGGTGTAGTTGATGTGGTTGACGTCGGTGGTGGAGTTATCGAGTGATCTAACCATAGTGTTATGGACGAAGACGGTGGACCAGCCTGATTAGTAATATTGTAAACTTGGGCAACGAGCACATTGCTACCATAAACAAGGTCAATAGATAAAGAATAGATCGTCTGGCCGTTGCCGCAGTTGGCGACACCGCTAATAGTGTTATTGTCTAATAGCTCCACATATGTATTGGCCGTACAGTCACCGCTGACTGTTACCGGATTAGTAGTAAAATGTGTCTGGTCGGCCGGTGATATTATAGTGGCTGCCGGCGGTATTGGAGCAGGCACTTCCGCCGTAACGGTATAGGAATCGCTATAAACACGAAAGGTTAAGCCGGCTAATAACACACCGATGCAAAGCAACAACCAAGCCGTGGTAGGATGAACGAAGATTCTTGCATGTAAGGGACGGGCTGATTTCTTTGACCAGTTGTCAATGTAAGCAGGTTCTTGGTACTTATGGAGTCGTATTTTCAATGTTTTTATGTTTAGACTATGCAAGTATAGTATATAGCACCTGGACTTCGGCGCAAGTGCCCTAATAAAACCAAAATATCCTTAACGACTTAAGTATTGTTTCAAAACGCGTGCTTTCTTAATGCCAACAGCACTTTGCAAATCCTTTAGGGGCGCCTGACTGACAGCGGCAAGACTACCAAATGTTTGCAGTAGCTTTTTTCGGGTTGCCGGACCGACACCTGGTATATCATCCAGGTAACTAGAGGTTTGTCGTTTTATCTTTAAGACACTATGGTAACTGACGGCAAATCTATGAGACTCATCTCGAATACGCTGGAGCAGTTTAATAAGATTCGTGCTATGTGGAACATTAATAATGAGATACGTCTCACTTGTTGTCATAAATCCGCCAAGATCATGTAGCACTGTCTGATTTATGGCTACTTGAGACCTCTCGACTGACGCAATAATTTGTTCTTCACGTTTCGCTAGCCCAATACACGGTAGCTGATTGTGACCAGCTGCATCACGAGCTTTTAAAGCGGCATCAAGCTGGCCTTTGCCGCCATCGATTAAAATAAGGTCAGGCAAACCCCATTTTTTGACATTGCGTTCGCTCAGTCGTCGAGACAGCGTTTCTTGCATATTATAAAAGTCGTTATTTTGATCATAACGGGTTTTAAACTTCCGATACTCGGCCTTGTCACTGACACCGTTCGAGAACACCACCATGCTAGCCACGACATCGCTGCCTTGCATATGACTAATATCGTATCCTTCTACCCTTCGAGGAAAAACTTTGAGGCCTAACAAATTAACCAATTCACTAAGAGCATGATCCTTGCTAATATCCAAAAATTCTTTATCGCTGAAAATGACTTGTCTATGTAGATTCTGCAGCGCAAATAACTGGTTCCTAAGATGCGCCGCTGTCTCATAATCCTTACACTTGGCAGCTCGCTTCATGTCACGTTCTATTTCTTTCATGATAGCGATGCGCTTTCCTTGAATGATAGCCATGACTCTTCGCAAGTTGGCTTTATACGTTTTCAGCGACGTTTTGCGTTCTTCTAGGCCAGGGTCGAGACCGAGATGATAATATAAATTAGCTCGTTTTTGACCAACTACCCGCTTCGTTGCAAACGGGAAGATGCGCCTAAGCAGCTTTAGAGCCTGCCGGACTGCTGATGTAGAAGAGTAGGGTCCAAAGTAGCGGGCTCCGTCGTCCAGTGGTCGTCTGGTTGTCGTAACTGTTGGATAGTCGCTATTATAATCAATTCGGATGTAGCTCAATGACTTATCGTCACGCAACAGAATGTTGTAACGAGGAAGATAGCGTCGGATCATCTCGGCTTCCAAAAACAACGCCTCCATTTCACTGTCTACGACCATCCAGTCAACATCCGTGATTTCTCGCACTAAAGCTTCGGTTTTGGGATCACGACCACGTGAGGCCTGGAAATACTGTCGAACCCGGTTTCTCAGCACAGCCGCTTTGCCAATGTAAATAATGGTACCGGCAGAATCTTTATGAAAATATACCCCCGGTTCTTTTGGCAAAAGTCTTAGTTTCTTTTCGAGCCTAGCATTCATGAAGTGTGCACCGCAGTGATATCGCGGCAGTCAGGACAGTAATCTCGGTCAGCACAAACTTGACAGGCAATAAATAAGCGATTGCAGTCACTATTCATGCAATCACCGTAGGTGTTGGCAGGAGCCTGACAGTAACTACATGTGCCAATAGCTGGAGCTGTTTTACCTATTGGGAGACTGACACGCTTATCGAAGACGTACAGGTTGCCTTGCCACAGTCCTTCATTGCCGTAGACTTCTCCATACTTAATAATGCCGCCATCTAGCTGATAAACATCGCGAAAGCCTTCCTGCTTCATGAGCATACTGAGCACCTCGCAGCGAATACCACCGGTACAATAGGTGACGACTGTCTTATTCTTAATTCTGGCATATTTTGACTTTTTTATCTCTCTTGGAAAGTCTCGCGTATGCTCTGCATCAGTTATCACGGCGCCTTGAAATCGACCAATAGCTGCTTCTCGAGCATTACGGCCATCAAAAAATACCACACTATTTTTTCCCTGTTTCTTAATAAGCTCATGCAATTCTTCAGGCTTTAATCGTTTACCACCACCAACGATGCCGGTACCATTAACCTTGATCTTGTCAGGCACACCAAATGTAACAATTTCCGGACGTACCCGCACGCTCAGTTTGGGAAAATCTTCTCGTGCGCCATCACTCCACTTGAAGGTCATGTCCTTGAATGCCTGGTGGCTACGAGTATTGCGAATGTAGCGCTTCAGATCAACAATATCTCCACCAACAGTACCGTTCAGACCATGATCCGCAATAATGATGCGTCCTTTTAGATTGAGCATCTCGCATAATGTTTGCTGCCAGAGCTGCACTGCCTTGGAATCTACTACTGGTACAAATTTGTAATACAGCAATACTTTCTGCATATATTTTATTATACCGTTCACCGATGGAAGATATAAAGGAAGATAATAATAATTAGTAAAACACCGATAGCAATGATCATGACACTGTCAAGCAGCCGTGAAGGATGCGTATGGTTTTGTGCTTGCGGACTGGGTATAATTTGCTCTGATTTCGGCTTCGGCTCATCGTAGTGGATTTCTTTATCATCAGCACCCAGATCGGCTTCAGCTTTTTTGACGAGTGTATGAAATGTCTCCTGTGCAACAACACTGCCTTTCTCTTCTGCATTATCCTCTGTTGGCACCAACTGATCACGAAGAGCCGGATCTCGTTCAAAATCAATCTCATGCTCAACGATTTCCCGATGCAATGCCCGCACTAAATCATGTCCAAGAAGATGTTCGGCCACTAACCGACGTAGTGCTTTCTCACCAATCAAATGCGTTTCATAGATGTGTCTTAAGGTAGTTCCCTCTACGGTTATACCTTCACTGGCCGCCAGAACCTCTGCGCGAGACCAATTTTCTACACGGTGATAACCATTCGAGGCACTCAATACTTCACCTTCCTCTGAGCGCTCTACTTCTCCGCGACGTTTCGCAGCCTCTGCCGTGACAAGAACATGGCCAATACGTTCTACAGGGGCGATTCCGTGTAGCTGTCCAGCTTCCGGTGCTAATTTGCGAGGTAAATCCTCTTCGTGATCAGATAGTCTGTGAATAATTTCTTGCGTGGGTTTATCATCTTTGTCCGGATCAGAATCAAGTTGTTCAGGTCCGACTGCCAGTGGTGAGCTTTCCATAGCTATAGATTATAACCATAATTACTATCCTTGTGCACCAATTGCTGGTATTATACGTTCTCTTCTTTATCTTTCTCAGTCGGCACCTCAGTTTCAGTACTTTGGTGTTCCGGTTTCACTTCACTTTCTGTCGTTTTGGTTTCAGTACCCTCTTCTGCCCCTTGTTCGGCTGTCTCCTCTTCTGATGTGCCACCAGCAGCATCATTGGCAGCTGCCAAGGCGCTCGGTTCATAAACAGTGGCCACAGCGTGTTCGGCTTCTGTTTCTACTTCGACGCCAGCTGGCATTTCCAGATCTGCTACTGTGACGTGATCACCAACTTCTATAAGCTTCTCGGCGTCATACTCCAAAAAATCCGGTAACTTGGAAGCTATGGCTTTCACCTGTACCGTTTCCAGTTGGCTCAACACAATGAAACCGGAGCGTTCAGCAGGACTGGCTTCATTATCTTCGGCGTAACGCGGTCGTACCGGAATATCGGCCTCCACCTTCTGATCTTTATCTACAGCGTTAAAGACCACATGTGTTAATTGATGCTTCTTTGGGTCAAAAACCGCTTCTTTGATAAGCACGGTGAAAGTTTCTTCGTCGGCTGTCAGTTCAATTGGGTGGTGTTTACCCGCTTCACGCCAGACTTTTAAAATAGCTAAACGATCGCCTTGTACAACTCGTGACGGCTTCCCGTGGTCATGAATGACCGCAGGCACCTGACCATTCTTCCGGATATGTTTTACGGCTTTGCCGCTGACGGTACGTTTTTGCAGCGTTAAGATAACACGATCTTGGGTCATAGATAGTCTTTTGCTCCTTTAAAACTTATTCTAGTATATCAGATAGAGTGGACGAATTGCTCATAAACCTTTAAGCTTAAAAGACACGTGTTTGACGTTAATAACATTATTCAGGCTGGCGGATTACTCCTTATTGCAGCTATTATCTTCGGGGAGTCGGGTATGTTCATCGGCTTTTTCTTCCCTGGTGACACCTTGCTTATTAGTGCTGGTGTCTTCATCGCTGCTGGCAAATTGAGTTTTATCACTGTCATACCTGTCATTGCATTGGCTGCTATTGCCGGAGATAATCTGGGATACCATATCGGAAAACTATATGGGCGACGTTTGTTTCGTAAGCCGGATGGGTTATTCTTCAAGCAAGAATATGTACAGCGAGCCGAAATCTTTTATGAACAACACGGTGGCAAAGCAGTACTCCTGGCTCATTTTGTACCGATTGTGCGCACATTCGCCCCCGCCGTAACTGGAGTGGCGCGAATGAACTATAAAAAATTCGTCCTATTAGACGCCATCGGCGATATAGCCTGGACCATTTTATTAACCCTTTTAGGCTACTGGCTTGGAAACCGTATACCAAACCTTGACCATTATATCCTCGCCGCTGTCGCGGCAGCCATGGTTTTTACGCTTGGCCCGACGTTTTATCATATAGTGTTAGCTATAAGGAAAACGAAAAGCAAACGAGGCAAAAACTGAAGTCTGACTAACAACCCGCCTTTTAAGATGATGGCGGTGTTATGGCATCGTTTACAAGTTGGGCGAGGTATTCAGCTGTCTGCTCTCCATCAGCCATCTGTCTAACGTCAGAGATGTCCTTGACAGCTCCTTCTGTAATCCAAGAAGGTATAGTTGATGGTGCTCTTTCTTCTGCTATCAATTGTATAACAGCAGCAGCATTAACTGCTTGGGCTACTTTCTCTGCTCGCTTAGCCACAATTCGTTCATCTAAATTATCGGTTTTATTCTGTATTTCTACTTCTTGGCTGATAATTACGTCCAAACTAGCAATAGGTGATTCTTCCATTATACGCACAAGTTTTCTCAAAAGTCTTGGAGCTGTCGGCTCACCATTATCAGCTAAACCACAGAGAATTTCTACACATTTACGCTGTTCTTCAGCTTTAATGCGTTTAATCTCATCAGTATGCTCATCGGGGGTCATGCGCTCGACAATATCCTGTTCTACTGCTTCATGCGTTTGACCAGCCCCTAATATATCTCCTACATACAACTCATTCTTGTCATTCATATTAATATTATACTATCCTTTTTAAATATTTACCAGTATAAGATTCTTCACTCTTTGAAACCTGCTCCGGAGTTCCTTCAGCTATCACTTGGCCGCCAGCTTGGCCACCTTCAGGCCCCATATCTATCACCCAATCTGCATTTTTAATAACATCTAAATTATGCTCTATCACAATAATGCTATTGCCTGCATCGACGAGCGCATGGAGCATATGGAGTAGTTTGTCGACATCAGCCATATGTAGGCCAGTGGTCGGTTCGTCTAGGATATACAACGTTCTGCCAGTTGGCCGTCTAGATAGTTCACTGGCTAGCTTAATGCGCTGTGCCTCACCGCCACTTAAGGTAGTAGCTGACTGACCAAGGCCGATATATCCAAGACCTACGTCAACTAAGGTTTGTAGTTTTCTGGCAACTGCTGGGATATTCTCGAAGAATTCAAGAGCCTGATCACATGTCATGGCTAGCACATCAGCAATAGTCTTGCCTTTATAGTGAATATCAAGAGCTTCACGGTTATAACGCTTACCGTGGCAAACTTCGCATGGTACATAGACATCTGGCAAGAAATGCATCTCTATTTTGATAATGCCGTCGCCAGCACAGTTTTCACAGCGGCCACCACGAACATTAAAGCTGAACCGACCTGCACTATAACCTCGTAGTCTAGCTTCCGGCAAGTTAGCGAATAACTCCCTAATCGGGGTAAAGAGACCGGTATAAGTGGCCGGGTTAGACCGTGGCGTTCGGCCTATCGGGGATTGGTCAATAATGATAGCCTTGTCCAGCTGTTTAATACCCTCAATGTCGTCGTGTTTGCCTGGAACCGTTGAGGCTCGGTGCAATCGGGCTAAAAGTTCTTTGGCTAAGATATCGTTGACGAGACTAGATTTTCCCGAACCAGACACGCCGCTAACAACTACCAATTTACCGAGCGGTATGTCAACTGTTATGTTTTTAAGGTTGTTCTCCCGTGCTCCTCGCACCACCAGACTCTTACCATTACCCTTGCGCCGCTTCTTTGGAACAGAGATAGATCTCTGATGAGTTAAATATTGAGCAGTAGTACTATCTTTCACAGCCATTACCTCTTTCGGGGAGCCGGCCGCAACCACCTTGCCGCCATGGATGCCAGCGCCTGGGCCAATATCTAAAAGATAATCTGCGGTACGGATGGTCTCTTCATCATGTTCTACGACAATGACAGTATTCCCTAGAGACTTGAGATGCTGAAGTGTCGCGATCAGACGTGCATTATCCCGTTGATGAAGCCCAATACTCGGTTCATCGAGAACATAAAGGACTCCCATCAGTCCTGACCCTATCTGGGTAGCCAAACGAATACGCTGAGCTTCACCCCCGCTTAAGGTAGCTGCGCCACGTAAAAGATTAAGGTAGTTCAGACCGACATCTCTCAAAAATTGCAGACGAGCTTTGATTTCCTTTAGAATGAGCTGCGCGATAGTTGCTTCTTTCTCTGTTAGTTTTAACTTCTCAAACCACTCGAGTGCCTCATCGATGGATAAACCACAAATATCCATAATAGAGCGCTTACTCACCGTGATTGCTAAAACTGCTGGCTTCAAACGTCGTCCCTCGCAGGCATGACAAGGTTTCTCCTGCATAAAACGCTCAATATCTCGACGAATGAAGTCGCTGTCGGTCTCACGATGACGCCGCTCCAGGTTAGTGACCACTCCTTCATACGTCGTTTCAAAACTACGGCCGCCACCCAGACTAATCCGGTACTTCTCCTGCCCTGTCCCGTACATAATAAGTTTTATGTGTTCAGGTGTAAGCTGGCCCGTGGGAACATGTAGTGAAAACCCGTGCTTGTCTGCTACCGCCTGCAGTTTCTTTATATACCAGTTATCGACATTGATACGGTTATACGGTCGGATGGCTCCTTCGGCAATTGTTAAGTTACCATTAGGAATAACTAAGTCCGGATCAACTTCTAACCGACTACCAAGACCAGTGCAAACTGGGCATGCTCCTTGCGGGTTATTAAAACTAAACGTACGTGGTTCAAGTTCTGGTATGGTGATCTCAGGATGGTCAGGGCAAGCATACATGAGACTATAGCTCCAATTCTCTCCACTATCTGCATCAAGGATGTCTACCCGGCCACTGGCAATATCTAAAGCCTGCTCTACCGATTGAACCAGTCGGTTACGACTCTCCTCATTGCCTACCAGCCGGTCTACCACAACTTCAATCCGGTGCCGGTAAGTTTTATCTAAAGACGGGAACTCATCAAGTGCGTAGACTACGCCATCAACTCGAACTCGGGCAAAACCGGCCCGCTGATACTGCTCAGGAATATGCTCAAAAGCACCCTTCTTATCTATCACGACAGGGGCTAAAATGAGCAGCCGTCGACCGGCGGTTGTTGCCATAATCTGATCTGTAATAGCCGCAATTGTCTGCCGAACAACGGGACGACCGTCTATTGGACAATGCGGTACACCAATACGAGCAAAAAGAAGCCGTAAATAATCGTAGATTTCAGTTACCGTGGCAACGGTGCTGCGGGGATTGCGTGAGGTAGATTTCTGATCAATAGAAATAGCCGGTGACAGTCCGTCAATTCTATCGACATCAGGTTTTTCCATAAGACCTAAAAACTGGCGAGCATAGGCACTGAGCGACTCGACATAACGACGTTGTCCTTCTGCGTAGATAGTATCGAAAGCAAGGCTCGACTTGCCAGAACCGCTTAAGCCAGTAATGACAACAAGTTGGTTCCGAGGAATATTGACATCAATATTTTTGAGGTTATGTTCTCGAGCACCTTTAACGATAATTTCTTCGGCCAATTGCTTCCTTTCCTCCAGTCAAGAGGTGCACCATTATACATGAAAATAAAGAGTTTTAACAGCCTATTCTAGCTAAACATTGGTGGCTTTGGGTAGCTTTGCCGGCATCTTGAGAGCAAGCAAAAAGCTTTATGTGCTGATTATAAATTGAATAATGCTATTGGTTTTCAGTGATTTGTATTCACAACTATCTAGAAACAACGCGCATATTAATATTTCATGAGCTTCATTATAAAGAAAGAAAATTCTAAAAGTTAAGTCATAGTCTCCCTGAAAAGCGATTCTCCATAGAACTTGACGCTCCTTTCCTCCAATTTATGCAAACTCAAAGACTGACGGATCCTTTTGTTTGGGATCTTTTGGCTTATAAAGCAGAGTAAAAATTCGATCCTCCTTCGTTGACAATAAGATGCTATATATCTCAAGATTTTGGTCAAAAAAAGTATTGGCGCACTTCTAGACCACTACCCGCTATTTTACGTCCATGAGCACTCGATTTAGGTAGTGCTTCAGTACCGCATCGCTACAGGCTATGATGTTGAAACTTGCTTGATAGATTCGAGCTTAGTAACACTGATCGGCTTTTGGGCACTATGATCTTTGCTGGGCTTTTCGTTTTCTGCCTCTCGTCCATGGCCTTGTTCGCCGTTTGTATTTGCGGTAAATAATCTACCGCCTTTCATTAAAGAACGCGCCAGCTCTTCCGGTGTGATACGAAGAGACTTTTCCCCCCGATCGGCCGTTATTACCTCGTCTTCGACTCCCTGAAATATAATCTCCGAGCCAGCTTCTACTACTACAGTCTCGGACTGACTAGATCGATTAGCTACTAGTTGATCAGCTGATAGCGATTCTTCGCCAACAATAAAGTGTATGGACACGCTCGCCGTACGGATAATCTCAGTTGCCCACTTTAACTCTTTAGTAATTAATTTTGCAACTTCTGAATGGCCCGGATTGATATGTGTTTGAGAAGCACGCAATAAAAGATCAATATCGTGAATAGATATATTAATATCTTCACCTTTTTCTCGCATAAATCTTCTCCTTTTAGATATTTAACATAATATCATTTTATTGACATATGAAGAAAATTATGTATAATGCTCAACAAAGAACTAGAGAGAAGGGCACCATATGTATTCAATCCTCATTTTGGGACTAATACCTGGCACACATATTGAAGTCTCGTTCCTGGCTTGGTTGGTCTTGGCGCCACCAGCCACATTATTGCTTAGTCGAGCTTGGCTAAAGTATTGTCAGCGTCAAGAAGATCGTTTAATTAACCACCGATTGATAAGAAACTAACCAATTGCATCTTCAACCGGCAATATAGACTCGCCGTATAAACGTAGTTCTTCAATAAGATATTGCTGCTGTTTATCCGGACGACTTTCCGCTAGTTCACTCAGTTTAACAAAGTATTGTGCAGCCTGACTACGTTTACCACCGAGAAGCTTTTGCTTACGAAAAGCATCCCAGACCGCACGTTCTTCAAGACTTAACGATGCCGGATAGTTGCGGGCCATGTACAGAGGTGCCATGAGCTGCATTCGATTATCCTGAAACTGCGCAGAAATTTCTCGTATTTCTGACGGGGCAACCTGTCTAATTACTTTTAACAGTGGTTTGTCCTCTGGCGGCAAGAAACGCTCATATAGTTGTTCATCCACCGTCAAGGGATTATCTACGAGGGTTGCCTGCCTCTTCATTTGCTCTTCATCAAGATAATCCAAGGCCGCCAGCACGTTTTTGCTTAACTGAGACATATATTGTTTTAACAGCTGCCAGTGTAATTGGACTTTATCAAGCGACAGATTAAGCCGCTCCTCGGTGGCTGCATCTTTAATAACACCGAGCGGGGCTATCATCGGGCAACGATTATATTTTAATGTTTTAACAGGTAAGCGAGGCGCCTCGCGATCCGGTTTATAGCGCCAGATGTTTACCAGCTCATCGACGTTCATAGCAACAAATGGCGTGGGATCATAACGAAGATCATAGACCAGAGCTGCCTCACTACGCGGGTGATCAGCAAGATAGACAACAGCTGTGGTGTGCAGAGATTGACTTGAGAAATGCCCCGAGGTATAGACAAATGGTTGACCGCGAGTTACGAGTTGGGCAACTGCTCTTTTGCCGCGCATACGTAGTAGGTAGCGAAAAAGTTCAGGCTGTTTTTGTTGGATAAGCCGCGTTAAGGCAATAGTAGCCGTAACATCACTTAAGGCATCGTGCGCATTTTCATGGACAAGCTTATTCATCTGAGCCAGGTCCGCCAATCGATTTGTCGGTTTACCGTCACTCGTGTACGGCCACTTTACACCCTCAGGCCTAAGCGCTCTGGTCATACGCACCACATCCAGTAAATCCCAGCGCGAACAACGTTTATCCCAATGCCATTCATACGGATCGTAGAAATTACGGTAATTAAGAAAACGCATAAACTCATCATCAAAACGAATACTGTTATAGCCCACGAAAATAGTATCGGGTATGACCGCTTTCTTATAAAAGAGTTTAAGGAAATCGGCTTCAGTTAGTCCATCAGTCAGGGTCGCTTGAGGCGTAATGCCAGTTAAAAGGACTGCTTCTGGTTCAGGTAGAATATCCGGCGTGAGACGAATAAGTTCATTTATTGGTTCACCGATTGGCTCAAGAAACATGGTAGTTCGCTGACCAGCAAATTGCATAATCCGGCTCGTCCGGGGACTACGTCCGGAAGTCTCTAGGTCGTAAAAGAAAAAACTGGCCGCCATAATTACTAGTATTCTAAAAAGTCATCTTTGTTATCACCAAAGTAGACGTTCTGACCGGACTTAATACCCTTCCGAATGAGTTCGTGCATGATACCATCTCGTCGCATTACATTACGGAGACGTTGAACAGCTTCTGGGTTGGCAAAATCTGTCCGCCGGGCAAAGTGCTCAATCCGTTCACCGCTAACAAGAAAGGATCCGCTGCTTTTTTTAACAGAGAAAGCACGAGAAGTATCATCTAAACGGATAACAGGAACAGGCGGCTTGCTTACAGAGCGTGGCTTTTTGGCTCGAGTCTTAGTAACTTTGTCCTTAAGAAGATAGATAAGTGGCTGCACTCCATAACCAGATTGAGCTGAAATAGGCACAATTGGTGTGCCTTTCGGCGTCGCCTGCTCTAGCTGCCTCACAAGATCGGCAATAATCTCTTCATCAAGTCCTTCCACTTTGTTCAGTGCCACCACTTCTGGATGCTTTATTAAAGTCGGTTGATAGGCTTTAAGCTCTTCTTTGACAGTTCGGTAAGCTTCAGCGACATTTTTATGGTAAGCATCGATTAAATGTAAGGTTACGGCAGTACGTTCAATATGACGTAAAAAGTCGTGGCCGAGACCCTTGCCTTTAGCTGCCCCAGCTATGAGACCGGGAATATCTGCAACTAACATGCTGTTCGTATCTATATCTACTACTCCCAGATTAGGTGTTAGCGTTGTAAAGGGATAATCTGCAATCTCTGGCTGCGCATGACTGATGCGACTGAGTAATGTCGACTTACCGGCATTTGGTAATCCGATAAGACCTACATCAGCCACCATCTTTATTTCAAGCCGCACCTCTACGTTCTCTCCTGGTTCTCCTTTTTCGGCAAAGTTTGGAGCCTGCCGGCGCGAGGAAATAAAGTGAGCATTGCCATAGCCGCCCCTACCGCCACTGGCGATGACAGTAGTTGCCTCGTCAATAGTTAAGTCAGCAATTATCTGAGCGTTGTCTAGACGAGTAGCAACGGTGCCAATCGGCACCAGCACAATACGATCGCTACCGCGCTTACCATGCTTGCGGGCTTTACCGCCAGCTTGGCCATCATCTGCCTTTAATTCCTTCTGATAGCGAAAGGCAGCCAACGTGTTCTGGTTACGGCTAGCTTTTAGAACAACGTTGCCGCCGTTGCCGCCGTTGCCGCCATCTGGACCCCCTTTTCGGATAAATTTCTCATGACGAAAACTGAGCTTGCCGTCGCCACCGCGGCCAGCCCGTATCTGCAAAGTAACACTATCCACAAAACTCATGTATGTATTCTCTTTAAGTATATTCGGTTAGATAGAGATCTCAAGAATTACTCGGTAATAAAGTGCTGGAAGGCGGTCTCTGATACCCAGCGCGTATCAACACGATCGAACCCAGCTAACCCGTTCATTTCACTAATTTCAATCTGGCCACCATTCACTGCTTTGACTATGGCAACATGCCCTTCACCGCCAGCTGCATCAGCTGTCTGGGCAATGGAACCCACACTTGGCGATGTAGAAACGTTCCAGCCACTCAAAGCGGCGTAGTAGGCCCAAGTACTGGCATTGCCCCAGTTACTTGGTACCGGTAATTGACTAGCTACATACCAGGTGCAGTTGCCGAAGTCGTAGCCGTTATATCCGTAGACAGGACCGCTGCCACCCCAAGGGAAACTGTTATTAATGCTCGCTGTGGAAGCCTGCACAATGCCGTTCGGGATAACGATCTGTTCGCCGGGTGTTAGCCCAGTCAACTGAGCATTATTAAATGAAATGATAGCCGTTTCATTGGCCTGAAACTTGGTAGCAAGACTAGCAGGCGTATCACCGGCTTGCACTGTGTAGATAATACCATTCACGGGAGGAATACGGAGTTTCATGCCCGGAGTTAAAATAGGTGAAGTCAAGTTATTCGACCAGGCAATACTGTTAGAGGTCACACCAAACTTGCTGGCGAGCGTTTGCAGCGTATCACCGGCCACAGTGGTGTAGTACTGAATATTCGCAACGGATTTCTGGGCTGTGGTTACAATTTGCGGCTTGGTGATGACATCATTACTTGTCTCAGCAATGGCTACATCGGCTGCTTGGGTGTCGGCCTGGTTGGCTGCTGCTGTTGCTTCTGGCATCGCTGCCATTCTGGCAATCGTTAAGGCAATATCTGCTGAGGATACCTGGTCGAGTGGATTAACATTGCTTGGATTGGTTGCCGTTACTGCGAGAACATCTGGACTGGTTGATCGGGTGAGCAGAACAAAAAAGACGATGATCAAAACAACAAACATGTTAAGAGCAATAAGTCCGATATGAAAGCGACGATGGTGAGCAGAAGATCGTGGAAGACTCTGAATCAGCTCACGATATTGACTGCGTCGCAAGCGAATACTTTGCGAAACAGCCAACGGCTTATTAACTGATGAAGTCGTCGTATTAATACGCGCTCCCGTTTAATCTTTTAATCACAAAACACGCAATCATACTATTCTTAACGTGAGGAAGGGCTTTGTCCACCCCTGTAAATAGTATGGATCTATTGTAGCAAACATTGGCATTTTAAGGCAATGTTCGACCCGGCTGATTTACACACTTATTGACTGCAAAGCTTATGACAATATTGAGCTGTGTTAGCTTGTTGTTGTTGCAAAGTTGTTGAAAAGTATGTCGTGCCGTTGTCTCCAGTCACAAAGTATAGCCAGTTAGTGTTGGCCGGATGCGTAGCTGCATTAAGTGCATCAGCGTTAACGTTGCTAATAGGAGTTGGCGGGAGACCGGTATGTAGTAGCGTGTTGTATGCTGAGTTGTATGATAGGCTAGGTGATTGACCAGCTATGACGGCACCATAATACGCCGTGACATCAGACCCAAGCGGCATGTTAGCTTTCAACCGGCTAAGAAATACTTGAGCTACTTGCGCTTGATCAGTCGGTTTGCTAACTTCCTGCAGGATGATTGAAGCCAGTGTTATCCCTTGGTAGACCGTTAAACCTTCGCGAGCAAAGGCTGTTTGAACGCTAGACGTTAAGTGCTGGCCCATTTCCGTAAGCGATTCCCGGATGATAACAGAAGGGTTAGTGTTTGGCTGTTTTTCAAAAGAATCCGGCCAAAGCAACCCCTCAAGGGTGTTGACACTAGCAGGTTTAAAAGCCAGTACCGGTAAGTTACTGTACTGCGCTGGGTTAAGTGCTTGATCGACTGACGCTGGACTAAAACCATCATTAATAAGGTCGGTGCGGATCTGGTCAATGCGTACACCTGGCAGAATCGTGACAAGCTTAGTATCCACTTTGCCTTTTGCAAGGGTATTAACAATTGATGCTAGGCTATAACTTGGCGATAAGGCATAGATGCCAGCTTGCAAGTCGTTGGCTGCATTTTCACCATGAACATACAACTGGAAGGCCCATGAGCTACGAATAAGGTGAGCCTGCTCTAGTTGATCAGCAATCTGCTTAACTGAGCTGCCAGACTGGACAGTAAAAATTTGTGTTTTTGGGTTATTACTAACAGGCTGCAAATCGTCGTTGTAGACGTGTTGAGAAATGATTACTCCAATGACAGCGAATAAGCAGAGCGCAAGCACTAAGCCGACTACCCGACGTGGCAGTCGGTGTCGCTTATGCCTGACTAGAAATACATTCTTCATGCGTGCAGTATCTCCTGATGTTCAGCCAACCAGTCATTTAAAATATACGTAGCAGCCAGAGCATCAATGTCCTCAGGTCGAAAAGGTTTTTTGCGACGACCAAGTTCCTCTTCAGCTCTTCGTGAAGTTAATGCTTCATCTTGCATATCTATAGATAATTTAAGACGGCTCTTCAATAATTTTGCAAATTGCTCGGCTGACTTCGTCTGCGGCGTCGATTGCCCCGACAGTCCTCGTGGCCAACCGATCACGACATGCGTAACTGACTGTTCGTTTATTAAAGTGGTGAGTTTATCCAAAAACGCAGGATCAGTAGCCGACAGTGTCGTCAGTGGCTTGGCTAATCCGGCCGGCATACTCGCTATAGCCACGCCAATGCGCTTACTGCCCACGTCTAACGCCAGCACTGCTTTGAAAGAAGTCATTGGCTGCTCGATTTGGCCGTCTTTGTCGGTTTAGCTATTACGACAGTGATGTGAGCAGTGTTCTTCGGTACAGTCGAAACCCAAAACGGACTAAAATGGACAGTTACCCCGGTTACATTCGGGTTATTTTGCAGCTGACTTTGAACTTGCCCGGCCTTTAATCCTTCAGACTGTTGTTTAATAGCATTCGTATTCAACTGCGGGCCGGCAATAGCAACGGTGCTCATTGCCAATTGAACGCTCGAGCTAGAACTATTGATAAGATTATAGTTGGCTCTATTCAATCCTGTCGATAAAATACTCTGCTTGGCTGTATTTATCTGGCCATCGACACTATTATCTATAAGTGTTGTGAGATCGCTCTTGTGAACCCCAAACATGATATAGTTGACAGTTTCAGTAACAGTAACAGTATTGGTGACTGAACCCACTGAAGCACTGCTAGTGACAACAGGCGTACCGGAGCTGTACGTAGCTGTCAATGGATAATACCCGTCACCCTTTAGCTCATTACTGAGAAGCTGCTGTTCAGCATTACTGTTAATATTGATCTTGTTCTTGGCGTTATTAATATCATTCTGATTAACGGTTTGGACTATATCATCAGTACCACCACTTGCTGATCCAGTAGCATTAACAGATGGATCTTGAGGATCTGTAAATGGCGTCCCGCTTGTATTAGAGGCTGACCCGGCTGCTTGAGCAGTAATTGGAATATTTGTCCCACCGTTACTGTTAAGCCCCTGGAATGTGCACTGATGTGGATTGCCAAAACCTTGCTGAACAAAGGTAATAGTATCTTCGGTGATATATGTCAGCCCGTTGGAAGTAAATCCGGTACCGCTTGGAATACTGTTTGGAATTGTTGACCCAGCACAAGGGCCATTTGAAGTTTCAGTAACTGTTATGTTTCCTTGTGCTTTCGCACCATTATTGGTCTGCCCAGTAGTAACTTCTGTAGCACTGTACGTTTTCTGGGTCTGTACTGCTTTAGCAGGTAATACATTGCTGATCATATCCAGACTGGTTTGCCTCGTAGAAGCTGTCAGATTCAGATTAACATCGACATTAGTGGCATTAGTCTTAATATTTATAGTCGCTTTTGTCAGCGCAACAGAGGCAAAAATAAAGGCAGCAATGAACAAGATAAGGATTAAGACCCCGATTACAAAAAGCAAGCGAAAACGGCTAAAATTTGGTATTTTTAATTTCTTGTCTTTGGCTTTCTTGGCCACTTTTGCCGCTCCAGCCGCACCTGTACCCTTTGAACTAGGAAGCTTGCCTCCTTCAGCCTCTGGTGGTAAGTTATCATCATTGAGCATCAATGTTTCTACTCCTTCACTCGGTGGTTTGGGAGCTTTATGGGTTTTATCTGCAAGCTCACCAATGCTTTGGTGAGAGTCGGGCAGATTTTCAATCTCTTGACCGTCTTCTCCAATTGCATCTGCAGCTTCACTAATGGCACTTGGGGCGAGCGGTATTTCCGGCTTTGACGTCAAGGTCTTAGCCACATGCAAGCCGGCCAATCCGGCTAGCGGCAACAGTCCGGCTTCGGACGTTATTAGGATTGGTGTCTTCTTTTCGGTATCAGCTGCCCGTTTCAGAAGCTTCATATTAACAACGCTTTGAAACACTGAAGCACGCTTCGGTAACACGAGAGCCACTACTTTACCATTGCTTGAGCGTAATTTATCTATGATGCTAGTAATTTCATCATCAATGTCGATATAGATAGTATCGTTGTTGGCCATTTCTTTATATGCTTAACATCTTATCTAGTTTATCTCTTATGGAGTCGTTACTGATAAACTGCATGGTATCCAGCCCCACTCTTAGTAAGCCCATAGCGGTAATAAAGGTGTGGTCAGTCACATTGTTAGTGGTATCTCGAATACCTACCACCTGATCAGGACGAATATGGTGCACGATCGGCTTGCGAGTAAACGGCAGAGACTTATACCACTCTTTACCTTCAAGCCGTTGCATGAGGAGATCAAGTGAGGAACCGCCACCGCAGAGGAACATCCGATGTGGCAAGTGATCAAGTTTATCAAATTCACCAAGGGCCAGCTCGATGCCACTCAGCCAGACATCGGCCGTTTTGGCCAGAGCCTTTTCGACCGCCGGTCGTTTCGCAGCCGGCAGTTGATTGGTACTGAGCGCTATCTTTAGCTTCTCTGCCTGAGAAAAATCTATGGTTAGATCACGCTCAATAGCGTGCGTATAGGCTCGACCACCGATACCGAACATCTTGGTTCCCTGCACTCCTCCGTCATTAATGACGGCAATATCAGTGGTACCACCGCCGACATCCATTAAAATGGTACTGAGATTTTGATTAGCATTGTTGCCAATGACCGCTCTAGCCACTGCAAACGGCTCGGCCGCTACTGCCAAGAGGTCGAGGTCCAACTCCTGGGCCGTTTTTTCCAGTGCTCCGATATGAATTAACGGCGCAAACGCGGTATATAACTGAATGACCACGTCTCGTCCCTGGAAACCAATTGGATTGGTTACCGGATAGCCGTCTATTTCAATGCTGACCAGGGCACTGTTTACTAAACGAACATCAGGTTCCTTCCCCCCGAGCTCCCACTTTATCTGTTCCTTGGCTTTCTCTTCGGCACGTTTCTGTACCAAGGATATAATTTTCTCCATCTCAGCGATATCTAAGTTCTTTGTCGGCTGCTGACGGGCTACTCGAATAGTCGATGTGGTGCCCTTAACAAGCTCACCGGCAATACCGATAATGCAGGTACGTACGCTTTCACCAGCCTGGTCTTCAGCCTGAGAGAGAGCCTTGTCGCAATTCTCAACTACTGCGGCAATATCAGCGATAGCCCCTGCTTGCATGTCTTCCAAACCCTGGTGTTGCCGTCCGACACCAATAATTTCAACGCTGCCGTCAGTTTCATCGATACGACCGATGAGTGCCTTAATAAACTCAGTGCCAATATCCAGAGCCACCAGGTATTCATTATCTTTTTTGCCGACCCGAGATTTGGCGACAGATGAAGCCTGACTGGCTTTGGTACGAGCCTTGTTTAAAGCACGGCCGCCCACGGCTTTAACTTTATCAAGCATATTCATTATTTTATCATAGGAATTTTATCATACGGACACCTGAGAAAAAGCTAGTGAAAAACTCTTAATTAATCCGTCAATCATATTTACGATAATGGTAGTAATGCTTGAGGATAATAACGCTATACACAAGTCCTTGTATACAACCGGCTACCAAAGGCATAGAACGAATAATAAGACCATAGGACAGGACAAGCAGCATAGCACTAATAGCAAAGTATAACCCCGACTCAGACAGACCACTGACTTTCCTGTGACGCACAATCCTCACAAGTTGGGGAGTAGCAGCCAGCCAGTTATATCCCATACCGAACCAACCTGATTGATGGGTGTAATGTATCAGTCCAAAGCTAGTCACAGGGCCAACTATAATTATTGTCAATAACCCACGAATAAATTGCTTGCGATTTGATAAGGTGTAGCCAAGAATTAAGATTGTAAGCGTAATGACTATAATATTAGTAAAGAACGGAAACCATAGGTGATTGAGGGCAAAATAGGTGCACCAGGCAATGTTTCCAGCAGCATTAAGAGTTTGACTGGGCGCAGATAGACCGCGGGTGTTACGGGTAGACACTAAACGATACAATTGAGCCGCATCACTAAAGACCCAAAAACTTTCACCAACAACAATTAAGAAATTAACGAGCAGTGACGGATGTACCAACATGTTTGCACTATAGCATAAGCATTATTCTAAAATTGCTTTAATACGGCGTATGCCGGAGCTGGAGGATCCTTCTTTCACTATTTTGAAGCGTTTGCCGCCTTCCGCTAGCTGCCCGGTATGATCAACGTGTGGGCCTCCACAGATCTCAAAGCTAAAGGGTTTGTCAGTATCTCGGGCTACCATTTTATAGACCTTAACCGTGTCACCATAGCGATCACCAAATTGGCCGAGCGCCCCTTTTTCTAAAGCGACTTTGGTCGGTTGCTCTTCATACGACACCACCAAATCGTTTTTGATTTGTTCATTGACAATATCTTCCACCCGTTTAATCTCCTCGGCTGTTAATTTCTGAGGGTGAGTAAAGTCAAAGCGTAAGCGTTCCTCAGTAATATTTGAACCGTTTTGCACCACATGGTCACCGAGAACATCTCGTAGAGCCTGGTACATCAGGTGTGTGGCCGTATGGTATTTCTTGTGCTGCAAGCTCTGTCCACCTAATCCGCCTTTAAAAACACCCTTGCTGGCCGTTTGGCTACGCTCTCGTTGCTCATTCATAAGTCGATCGAATTCTTCATCAGCATTATCGGCAATTCTGAAATTCCGTTTAAATGCTTCCTCTTTAGTTAGTTCAACCGGAAATCCATAAGTGTCATACAGTCTGAAAATGTGTTCACCATTGAGGCGCGGTTTCATTACTTGCTTCTCATTTTCTGCAGAAGTAGTGTGCGCATCGTACAAATCTGAGAATTGCATACGCGTCATCTTTTCAAATTCATGTAAACCTTTTCGGAGAGTTTGACGAAATATTTTTTCTTCTTTCAAAAGTGTCGATATAACTTCATTACGAGCAGCCGCCATTTCAGGTAAATCATCCTTATATAAATCTATAATGGTAGGAGCAACAACTTCCATGAAGTTTTGTTCAATGCCAAGTTCAAAGGCGTAGCGAACAGCTCTACGAATAAGACGACGCATAACGTAACCCTGTTCTTTATTGCTCGGTTTCACCCCGTCCACCGCCAGAAATGTTGCTGCGCGTAAGTGATCGGCAATAACGCGCATACTTTCTGTGTGGCTTTCATACGGACGGTGCGATAGTTCTTCGAGCTTTGTCACAATCGGACGCAGTAAACTTATCTTAAAGACATCGGGATCACCGCTTGCAGCTACGGCAATGCGTTCCAGCCCGCCACCAAAGTCCACGTTTGGCTTATCCAGTGGTTCAAATCCCTGCTCCGTTCGTCTATATGCCATAAAGACGCTGTTGGCTATCTCCATAAAGCGACCGCATTCACAATTAGGATGACACTCCTTGCCCAATTTTGTGTCATGAGGGGTACCGAAATCATAAAAAACTTCAGTGTCGGGTCCGCCTGGATCATTGACAGGAGTGGCCGCTTCGCTACCACCGCGGCTCCACCAGTTTTTTGAACCGTCATAGAAAAATATTCTTCCCCCATTCATGCCTTTTTCGTATCCATCGATTACGCTGCCGATATCAACTTGTTTGGCAGCAATGTTTTTACCTTCAAACAGTTTTGCCCAAAGACTAGCCGCGTCGCTGTCCTTTGGGATTTGAAATCTTTCGTCGCCTATATAACAGGTAATGTACAGCTTGGCTGGGTCTAAGCCGACAACGTTAGTAAGAAACTCAAATAGCCAGGGTATTTCTTCGCTCTTAAAGTAATCACCAAACGACCAATTGCCTAGCATTTCAAAAAACGTTGTGTGTCGATTGTCCCCCACTTCCTCAATGTCTTGCGCTCTGAGGCAAGTCTGGCTATTAACAAGACGTTTACCACTCGGGTGAGGTTCCCCGAGCAGATAGGGAATGAGCGGCTGCATACCTGAACCAGTAAAAAGCGTAGTCGGATCATTATATGGAATGAGCTTGGCACGAGGAATAAGTGTATGACCGCGTTCCTGAAAAAAACGTATATAAGCTGCCCGGATTTCTTGAGCTGTCATATCCGTTCATTGTAGCAAATCTAGGATTAGGACGTATGAGATGAAGATGATTTATTTTTTTCTTGCCAGAGAAAATACTTTAAGCCGCTCGGGTTTCGCTTTTTGGGTTTTTACTTGTTAGATAGGCTTCCATAACTCTTATTGCACGCTCGGCGATGCTTGCTTCAGTAAAGAGTGTTTCTATTCCTTCCTCCTTAAACACATCTGTTAGGCGACGAGGCTCTTCACTATGGGCAATTACTAAAGTACCGTAAAGAATAGGGTCATGACGAATTTGAGCGTCTTTACTTAAGCGAGGCTTTCCATCCTCACCTACTACAACTTTGTCTTTTAAGGCTCGCCCTTCATCGTCCCCTGTATACTCAAGTAGCCAGAAGCGAGCAACTTCTGGAGAAAGTTCAGGCTCAATAGCGGCCACATCACTGTAACTATTTTTCTTGACAGGCATATCAAATATGTCGACATTTTGAGTGTCTCCACTTAAGTTAGGATCCTCTGGTTGTACAATCCCTGATACGCCTTCACCAATGTTTACAGGCATAATTTATAGTAAAACAAAATTATCGCTTTTGTTAAGCTTTTCAGAAGTGAACACTCTCTGGCTGAAAAGCCGGAGCTTTCTGGCAAGTTAGTAAATCATGATGATTGGGGCTCAATATTGCAAGAAGCCCTTATCTCTCCCATAATACCGCCTCCAAGTACTTCTTGCCCTATATATAGCACTGCTGATTGCCCGGCCGCCAGACCACGTTGGGCTTCTGTTAAATAGAGCACCCCTTCTTTTAGCTGGCTAGCCACTAACGGACCGCGGTACCGCAAGCGCACCTGACAGTTCACGGTACCTTTTGGTACTTTATTAATCCAATGCAGTTGCTCTAATGATACCTGGTTACTCCAAAGATTTGGATCATCGAGATCAGTCGTAACGTATACGGCATTTTTAGACATCTCTTTTTTTGTAACGTAATATGGTAAACCACCCCCTATATGCAGGCCGCGCCGTTGTCCAATGGTGTAGAAAATAGCGCCGTCATGTTGCCCAATTTCTTGACCATTTTGGTCAAGAATAGGACCGGGTTGTTGGGGACCGAGTTCATGTGTGAGAAATTCTTTAATACCGATTTCGCCCACGAAACAAATGCCTTGACTATCTGGTTTATCCGCAGTTACTAAGTTATACTTTTTGGCCAATTGACGGATTTTGGTTTTATGATAATTACCAATCGGAAACAAACTTCTTAAAAGTGCTACGTGATCAATCCGGTATAAAAAGTATGACTGATCCTTTGTCTTATCGAGACCCGTTAGTAGCTTATCTCCGTTACGACGAACGTAGTGCCCGGTCGCAATGTAATCGGCTCCATCAGCTAGAGCCGTTTTAAGAAAGAGTTTGAACTTTATTTCCTGGTTGCACATAATATCCGGATTAGGTGTCCGTCCGGCTTGGTATTCTTTGATAAGATAATCGACCACGGCTTGTCGATATTCCTTTCGAAAGTCATATAGCCGGAACGAGATACCGAGCTGGACAGCTACTCGCTTGGCGTCTTGATAATCATCCTGCCATGAGCAAATAAAACCACCGACGTCCTGGCTCCAGTTTTTCATATAGACACCGGTGACGTCATAGCCCTGCTCTTTAAGTAATGCAGCCGCTACTGACGAATCAACGCCACCCGACATAGCAACATATACTGCTTGACTCATAATACTTAGCGTAACAAATACCGCCTCAAGATTGATAGAGAGCTGCTCTAGATGTCCAAGAAAACAATCGTCTTATCGGCTTTAACATGCAATAGGCCACCGGATATTGTAATAGTATGGTTATCATTATCAAGGGTCCGTACCACCATAGTGCAAGCTTCGAGTAAGCAGATAAAGGAATGGTGTTTTGGTAAGACATCAAATTCGCCTGTCCTGTTGGTAGCAGTGAGGCTGAACGCTGGTCCATCGTAATAGACCCGAGATGGTGAGTATACTTTAACCATCATGCTGACTTTACTATTGTTCTCCTCAGCGTATGTTGTTACTGCTTGCTGTTCTTCTTTGTCTTCACGGTCTTTCAGTTTGGCATTGCTTTCGTGAATAGCTTCACCTTTTACGACTGGGCCTTCTCCGTCGCTCATATAACGATCTCTTCAATGCTTTTGAGGGTCTCTTCTCGAGTAAAAAACTGGCCAGGAATACCGTTGTGCTTCGTCATGACATACATGTTTTGTGTAAAATTTGTAATAAGTTTCTGAGCCTTTGCATAATCTGCCCGATCAGCCGGCGAAAGTTCATTTTCTCCAATAATAGCAATAATGTTCTTTAGTGACTCATACTTTTCGAGTAGAGCTTGGACGCGGACACTAAGTACGTAGTGACGTTCGCCGACAATCTCTGGTGTCAGCAGTGATGAAGTTGTGACATTAATGTCCACTGCGGGACGAATGCCTTGATCAGCTACTTTGCGGGATAAAACAATGGCCGAATCCATTTCATGCTGAATAAACTGCACTGCTGGATCAGATAAGTCATCAGCTGGTACATAGATAGTCTGAACAGAAGTAATCGAACCATTATCATTTGAAGTCAAACGATCCTGCAAAGACTTCACATCGCTAAAGATAGTAGGTTCATAACCGCCCTCACTTGGAACCTGGTCAAGAATAGTAGAGACTTCATTTTTAGCTTGAATATAACGGTACATGTTGTCTGCGAAGAATAAAATATCTTTGTGCTGCTCATCGCGGAAATGTTCTGCTCCGGTTACAGCAGATAGACCAATAAGAGAACGCAAAACCGGGTTCTCGTTCATCTCTGCAAAGAAGAGACATGTGTTTTTAAGCAGATCATTTTCTTTGAGGGTAATATATAATTCATGCCCTTCCCGAATACGTTCACCGATACCAGCAAAAAAGGACAGTCCCGTACCACCTTTAGCCACGTTATTGATCATTTCCATAGTTAAAACGGTTTTACCAACACCGGCACCACCGATAATGCCGATCTTGCTGCCTTTCACAAACGGCGTGAAGAAATCCATAACTTTAATGCCGGTTTCTAATATCTCCGGTTTAGTAGCTGTAAATCGGGAATTGCTTCTGGTAAGACTTAAGATATTCTTCCTTGGGGTATCACTACTTATTGGATCACCACCATCCAATGGTTCACCAACAGCACTCAAAATTCGGCCGATAGTCGCATCACCAACCGGAACTTCAATACCACGATGCGAACGTTCTGCTTGCATGCCTTTAACAACGCGGGTATCTGCTCGAATATTCAAACAGTACGCAAGGCCCCCTGGAGCCAAGTGAGTCACGAGTAGCTCAGTCTGGGTGTCATTTTGAACAACAATCAGTTCCTGGGCATTAGGAGCATCGTCATCAAACTGTACGACGACTATAAGTTCTTTAACCGACGTAACCACGCCTGCCATTAGCTATATGCCCTTCTTACAGAGCTCCTCTTCAGCCCGTTAATAACTTCCTTCAAACGCTCATCCTTTATGCTGCGCCGTGCCCGATTATATTCAATATGCAAACTCTGCTTGCTGGAATCGGCTAGTTCATGAGAGGCAGTCATAGCCCGAAAACGTGAAGCATACTGGGCCAGTTTTGACTCCAGAATTAATTCAGTGATAGCTATCTTAATCATAGACCGCTCCAAATGCGCAGCCACCTCATAACTACTCGGTTCAAAGATATAGGTTGTTGTATCAATAATATCTTCTTTTGACATGGACGTGGCTTGACCCCGTTGGGCCACAGCGTTGCTGAGCTCAATGCGCCGGACCGTCTGTACCATGAGAGAGATATACTGTTGGTAAAAGAGTTGGGTTGTACGGTAGCGCCGGACTAGTTGCTCAACCGGTTCAACGTTAATGTTAATATCTTTTTGCGGCAACTTAAAAAAGCGCAGACAGGCAATACCTCGCTGTGCCAGCTGAGTAGCACCGTGCCGACCTATGGCAATGATATCGTTATTGTTTTTGTTATAAGATGCCAGCATCATCTCAACTAACTTTTGATCAATATCTCCCGAGAGACCGCCTTCAGCTGTAATAATGATCAGCAGTTCTTTATCCATAATCTCCTTACCCTTGCTTTCGATTCGTCCAAAGCTAAATGCATCGCCAGCTCGTAGCTGAGAATAAATATGCCAGAGCTCATTAAAAAACTGACTGGATTGCTGTACCTGGTTTTTAATCTGAGCAATGCGCATACTGGCAATACCCTCAAAGGCACTGGAGAGCTCCACTAATGTGCCCATCAGGTCTTCTTCTTTGGCAATGTCAGCCGGTCGTCTCATCGTTTTGCTCCCGCTGGCTTCTTTTCTTTTTCTCTGGGAGAAGCCTGCTTCTTCGTATCCTCCACTGGCTCTTGAACAGACGATGACGTTTTTTCAGCAGGAGCAGGCTTAGCTTCAACCAGGCAGGCTGCCTTCAATTGATCACGCAACGTCTCATAGTCTTGATCGCCCGTCACTTTGGCAGCATAATCGTTGGCTTTTAATTTCAGGTTGCTGACATCCAGATCTGCTGAACTTTCTAGCCCTAGAACGATATCCAACATTAGCTGTTGTGCCATAAGCGAAAAGGTCTGGTTGGGGCTTTGTGTTAAGGTATTGAGAACTTGTCGGCCAGTTACTAAAGCCTGACGAGCCTCGACAGCTAGTTCTGAACCAAAATGAGCAAACTCTTCAGCCTGTCGATAGGCAGCTAAGGTTTTAAGCGCTTTGGCGGCAAGTTCCTTTTGTCTTTTATTGTGCCCACTACCACCAGCTCGGGTGACACTAAGACCCATACTCACTGCCGGCCGTACGCCAGACCGAAATTGTTCCATATCTAGGATCCATTGACCATCCGTAATTGACATAATGTTAGTAGGGAGAAAAGCCGAGATATCACCGTTGTCGACATGTACGAGAGGAATACACGTAAGACACTTACCGTTTTTATCCAGTCGACCGGCTCGCTCGAGCAGACTGGAATGCGCATAGAACATGTTGCCAGGGTACGAATCGCGGCCGGGGCTAACACCAGTCAAAAGAGCGATCTCTCGAACTGCATGGGCGTGACTTGTCAGGTCATCATAGATAATGATGGTGTCTTGGTCACAGTTTTGCCAGAGATACTCCGCCATGCCGCAGGCAACGTATGGCGCCAGGTAACTTAAAATAAGTGATTCAAGCATAGTCGATACGATGACAATTGCCTTCTCCATGCCACCATTAGCCTCTAGACGGCTAATAAGTATATTGACGTCACTCGGTCGCTTGGCAATCAGGCAGTACACGACGATTTGATCAGTATTCTTTTGATTCATAGTGAGTTGCGTGACAAGTGTGCTTTTGCCGGATTTACCATCACCGAGTAGAGCCATACGCTGGCCACGCACAATTGGAAACAGAGCGTCAATAGCTGTCACCCCACTCTCCAACTGATCTTCCAATAAACGTCGTTCAAAGAGAAGTGGCGCCTTATTAAAAACTGGCCAGACACTATCGGCTGCAATTGGGCCTTTGCCATCAAGCGGCTCACCGTTGACACTTATGACTCGCCCAACGAAATCTTTTCCTACTTTTGCGACCAGCTCTGTATGTTGCAATACGACAACCGCACCAATATTAATGTCATTGGTGCTGAGACACAGTACCGTGACGCTATCGCTCAGTACTTCTTGTACAAAACCTTTACTGCCATCCTCAAACATGACAAGCGAGAAGACATTACAAGGCTGTAAACCTCGTACCTTAATTATGAAACGGTTGACAGCAATAACCTCTCCGATTGGGTTGCCCGCGCTGACGAGTTTGGCAAAATGTTTATTGCCACCGTTCATGTTGCTGGACCCTCCGGAACAGCTTGCGGTGCAAGTTGATCAAGCAACAACTTACGTTTGGCAATGAACGTTTGTCTGAGAGACAAATCAAAATATTTATTGGTAGTTCTAATCGTACAGCCAGCCCCAATAGCTGGTTGTAAACCAATCGTGATGAAAATCTCAGGGTTAATTTCCTGGCGCAGCCAAAAGAGAAGTTTCTCTAAAAATGTCGGGTTGGGTTCAGTACTGAAGCTAATATGGAGACGTGGCGCATGATCATGCCAGCGAACGAGCAGTTCTTTGAGACCGTTACGATCACTGACCTTTGCGACGGACAACTTATTTTGTTTTACGACAGCCTGGAGAGAAGCAGAAACTGCCACTTTTTCCTTGGCTGAGACAGCTTTTTCCTTAATAAATGAGTTCTCTATTGTCTCCAGCTCCTGTAGTAAACGACTGACGTCGGCGGGAGTTTGAATAGACAATGGTACGATAGCAACCGTAGATTCTTTAGATGCCATTATTTAAATCCTCACGGATCGTTTCCTTATTGCGCTCGAGTTCACCAAGTATGTACTCCAACTGATCATTGAGATCAATCTGATTCCCAACTGCCGCCATCACATAGTGGTTAATAATATCGGCCATGTTAACTTCAAAGCGCTCGATGAGCTGTTGCTTCTCTCTAATAATCTCTTGACGAACTTGTTCAGATAATTCATTGCGTTGTTGATCGATAAGAGTATTTGTTTTTTGAATTGAGTCGATGGCCTGATCTTTGGCATCAACAACTGATTGTTCATATTTTTCCAATTCGCTTTTGAGCTTGGCAGTGATCTCTGTCTTCATGTACTCATTAAGCTGTGAGGTGGTAAGCCGTAAATCTTGCTGAAGGAACATGGCGCTCTCTCCAATAATCTTCTCGAAGTGCAGTCGACCACGATTACGGAGTTCTTCCCGAAATGTCGGATCAAACAAATGCTCAACATCACGATCGGCCGCTTCTTGAACACTATCGGTTAGGGAGTGCGGCTTCACAGAAACATTGCGTATTTGTACTACAATCCAAATAAAGCCAATGCCAACACTGCCGATCATCGCTAGGATGAGAACTAACCACCAGATTGTCATTTTTGTGTGCCCACCATATGGTTTTTAACTAAAACTACGGCTCGAACCATATACCCCTGTTGGTAAATGCTCAAGCTTCAGGCATAGTATATCATCTGGCTTCATGAGACCAAACATTTATATCATGTATTTCTTTAGTGTCATTGCTCCATCATTTGATCGTACGCTATACTAAGAAAGAAATTAAGAGGAGGGGCTTATGGCAGAGATACAAGAGCTTTCATCCAGTGATGGACCATTTCCGGTATACGTTACTGCAGCAAGCGGTAACACAAAAGGAGGACTAATTGTTATCCATGAAGTGTGGGGATTGGTTGACCACATTAAGGCAGTCGCTGATCGTTTTGCTGGCGAAGGATACCTTGTTATTGCACCTAATTTACTGAACGACCTTGGCATTACAAATGAATTAGCAAGCAGTTTACAAGAAGAATTGTTTGATCCTGAACGGCGGTCCATTGCTCAACCGAAATTGCGTGAGCTGATGGCGCCAATGCAAGCTCCAGACTTCGGTGAGAAAACACTTGCACGCATACAGGCTTGCTACCAATACCTAAAAGAGCAGCCAGGTATTAATGAGCGGATCGCCATCACTGGCTTCTGTTTTGGCGGTACGTACAGCTTCAGTTTGGCCGTTCACGAGCCGAACCTTAAAGCTGCTGTGCCGTTTTATGGCCATGCTGACTTTTCGATTGAAGAACTAAAAAATATCCACTGTCCCATTCTTGCTTTCTACGGTAAAAATGATGAACGTCTCATCTCTCAGCTACCACAGTTGAAGGAAAAAATGAGTAAAGCCAATGTCAACTTCACAGCTCAGGTTTATGAAAACTGCGGCCATGCGTTTTTTAATGACACGAATAAGTTCACATACAACCAAGCAGCCGCAAGTGATGCCTGGTCAAAAACCATTACATTTCTGGCTGAACATATGTCGTAACAATTGACTTTCTCTTTGTCAATTCACTCGACTCACTCGACTCATATGATTACAAAGAAAGTTAATATAAAACGTAAAGAATGGTTGAGGCGCTATGTACCAGCTGAAGTCTTAGGCACTATTACGGCTCTTGCAGGAGCTTGGTCGGTCTATGCTCATTCTCATTCATTTATAGGCGCTGCTGCTGCTGGTTGGTTTGGAGAAGGTGTTGGGTTCTATGGCTACTTTATTGCTGTCGAGTTGTTGATAAGCACCAAGCGATACGGAAATTATTTCATTTTAAAACGAGTTTCTTTAGCCATAGCAGCTGCCAGCAGGAATTTAATTGTAGAGTTTTTACCTGCTGAGATACTCGACAGCTTCATTATCCGTCCGTTCGCAATGTATGAAGCTCCTCATCTTATACATCCATACCCAGTAGGTTTTTTAGTGGGAAAGTTTAGTGCCGACATCATATTCTATGTCTTTGCCATCATGGGCTACGAAGCGAAAAAGTATTGGTTGCAAAAATAAGCTATTGACTACAATTAATATGAATAATATGATAAACATGTAATATATGAAAGGCAGATTTAATGATTCGTTCGGATCGTCCAGACTTCTTTAGTATCACTACTGTTGGCGAACGTGGACAAGTGGTTATACCAAAGAGCGCCCGAGAAGCACTTAATTTGGGAGCAGGAGATAGACTTGTCGTACTACCCAGCAAACGCGGCAACGGAATCTTATTAATGCGCGAAGAAAACATTAAGGAACTGGCTCAACAGATGAGCGAGCGAGCTGAACATATTAGTCAGCGTTCTCGCCGATTGCAAGAAAAATTACATACAGCCGAGCGAGAAGAATAAGCCCAACCCAAAAAAGAAAGGAGAAAATTTAACTTTCTAATTATGAATTGGCTCAGTCGAGATATTCAAGAATCCAATCACTATAAGTGGGTAGCTCTTGCTAATACGACGCTCGGCGTCATCATGGCAACCATTGACGCATCTATTATGCTTATTGCTCTGCCAGATATTTTTCGAGGCATTAAGCTCAATCCTTTGCTGCCTGGTAATAGTTTTTATCTGCTTTGGATGATTTTGAGCTTTTTGATTATTAGCAGTGTGCTAGTTGTCAGCTTTGGTCGACTCGGTGATATGTATGGTCGAGTAAAGATGTACAATCTCGGTTTCGCAATTTACACTGTTGCCTCAATCATGCTAACCATTACCTGGATGCATGGAACACACGGAGCTCTTTACCTGGTCATTATGCGTGTCTTCCAGGGGGTAGGGGCTGCCTTTCTCATTGCTAACTCAGCAGCCATTCTAACCGATGCCTTTCCTGCAAGTCAGCGTGGTATGGCGCTGGGCATCAACAACGTCGCGGCAATCAGCGGCATGTTCATCGGACTGGTACTCGGGGGACTACTTGGACCGATCGATTGGCGCTTGATCTTTTTAGTTTCGGTGCCCTTCGGTATCATCGGCACGCTTTGGGCATATTTCATGTTACATGACTCACGCGAAGCCAATCTGGGGGGTTCAATCGATTGGATTGGTAATATTACATTTGCGCTGGGTCTTGTCCTGATCATGATCGGCATTACCTATGGCATTGAACCTCACGGCACGCATACTATGGGATGGAGTAGTCCGGCGGTCATTGGTGAACTCGTTAGTGGCGGATTATTACTTTTAGTATTTCTTATTATTGAGCGTCGGGTGAAACAGCCCATGTTCCGTTTGCACTTATTTAAAATTAGGGCTTTCACGGCGGGAGTATTGTCTAGTTTCCTCTCAGCCATCGCTCGCGGTGGTTTAATGTTTATGCTCATTATTTGGCTGCAAGGTATCTGGCTACCAGAGCATGGCTACAGCTTTGATAAAACACCGTTAATGGCAGGTATCTTCATGCTGCCCCTGACTGCCGGCTTCTTAATAGCGGGCCCTATTTCAGGTATTCTATCTGATAAACTCGGAGCCCGTCCTTTTGCAACGGCTGGTATGCTTGGTTCTGCTGTCTCATTTATTATTTTGGATGCTTTTCCAATTAACTTTCATTACGTTTATTTTGCTTTGGTGTTACTGCTCATGGGCATTTCAATGGGCTGTTTCGCATCGCCTAATCGAGCCGGCATTATGAACAGTCTACCGGCTGAAGACCGTGGTTCAGGAGGCGGCATGAATGCTACCTTTCAGAATTCGGCTCAGGTGTTATCCATCGGCATATTCTTCAGTCTAATGATAGCAGGCTTAAGCACTACGCTGCCAGTCAATCTAGCAAACGGTTTGGTTAAGCACGGTGTGGCACCATCAGTCGCTGCTCAGGTAGCTCACCTGCCACCGGTATCAGTGCTCTTCTCGGCTTTTCTCGGTTATAGCCCAGTCCAGGAGCTATTGAAACCACAGGTTATTCACTCATTGTCTACACACAACCAAACAATTATTACCGGACGTAGTTTTTTCCCTAGTCTTATCAGTGAACCGTTTCATGCTGGGCTTCATGAAGCCTTTCTGTTCGCTACTATTGCCTGCTTGATAGCTGCAGCTGCTTCATGGGTACGTGGCAAACGCTACATCCATAAAGATGATTAGGAGCAAGCCTAAGTCCAATAATTCTTGAGTTAGTTAACGAGGGTGATTAACGTTTCAATTACATAGCGCATCTGCCGTTTTGTGGTCTGTCGACCCATGCTAAAACGAAGCGATGAACGTGCGTCTTCATCACTAAGACCTATAGCTTTGAGGGTATGCGAGGGAAGCTCTTCACTGGCGGAGCAGGCTGAGCCAGCGGTTGCCTGAATGCCTCGTTGATCTAACTCCATTAAAAGCCGTTCATTATCGGTTTTCGGCACGGTCAGATGAATATTGTTGACTAGGCGACTATTTCGGGTGCCATTGATGCGAATAGCTGGCAATTTTTTCTCTAATCCTTCAAAAAAATAGGTTTGCAATAAACTGAGGCGGTGGCTTTCTTCCTGTCTATTGCTTTGCACTATATCCAAAGCGGCAGCTAATCCCAAAATAGCAGCAGTATTTTCAGTACCCGATCGAATACCCCGCTCTTGGCCGCCACCGTTAATGAGAGGCAGCAAACGAGTACCGCTATGCACATACAATACCCCGCTCTGCTTTGGGCCATAAATCTTACCACCATTGATTGTCAGCAAATCGACACCGAGACGACTCACATGGAGATCAAGGTAATTGGCTGCTTGACAAGCATCGCTGTGAAAGTAGAGCGGTTGAGTGTTCTTATGCTGCCGGTGACCTCGGGCGGCTTGTATTACTTTTGCCGCTTGTCGCAATGGCTGGATTGTACCAATCTCATTATTGACCTGCATAATACTAACAAGCACTGTCTTATCGTCTATCTTTTTCTCAAGATCCTGAAGATCTATTTGGCCATCTTTATGAACAGCTACCACACGACAGTCATATTTTTGTGCTGGTTCACGCACTGAAGCATGCTCGATAGCACTGATAACAATATTGCCGTTCGGAAATTCCCGCATCACGCCGTGAATGGCCAAGTTATTGGCTTCCGTTCCGCCAGCTGTGAAAATGATTTCTCCACTGTTTGCACCCAGCCAGTGGGCCACACGATGACGAGCATCATCTATGTATTCGCGTACTGTCCGAGCTGCCAGATAGGTAGCAGAGGGATTGTGAAACTGAGTTGTCATAAGCGGAGTCATGACCTTAAGAACATATGGATCTATCGGTGTCGCTGCTGCATAGTCTAAATAGACAGGTAATGATGGCTGCCTCATTTTTCAAGTCCAAATAGATTGCACGCCGAATTAGTTGTGATTGATGCAATCTCAGCAAGCTCAGTTTGTCTGAGATCAGCTAGAAACGAAGCAATGAGAGCAATATTCCTCGGCTCGTTGACCTTACCCCGATACGGTACCGGAGTCAGATATGGTGCGTCCGTCTCAAGCAGTATACGCTCCAGTGGTACTTCATTAAAAAGTTCACGTTTAGTTGAATCTTTCATAAACGTCACAATACCGTTCACACCAATATATAAGTCACGGGCAAGTGCTTTATTGAGATTATCACGATTATCTGTGTAACTATGAAGTACCCCGCGAATACTAGAGTAGCTATCAAAGATGGGCCAGAAGTCAGAAAAGGCATCCCTAACATGGAAGACAATGGGCAGACTAGCTGAGAGAGCCAGTTCAATCTGGAAACGAAGCAGTTTAATCTGATCCTCTTTTGGCGAGTGTAAGTAGTAATAGTCAAGTCCGCATTCCCCGATCGCCACCACTTTTTTCGCTGCTATAAGGCTCTCAAAACCCGATTGCCAGTTTTTATCTTTGTACAGTTTGGTTTCGTGTGGATGAATACCGATGGCCGCAAAGCAACCTTGCCGATTCTGCACCGACTGCACAGCCAGTTGACTGTCAGTTGGATCACAACCGACTACAATCAGACGATTTACGTTTGCCTTTCGTGCTCTCTCTATGACGTTATCAACTGTTATCGTACTGTCCTTTGCCCATAACTGCCGGGTTATCGTCTCGCCTTGACTGCTGCCGATTGACTGAATATGACAGTGAGTATCTATCAGTTCCATTTACGTGCTTACCTTAGTCAACTTTGGGTTTAGCAATAGATTCTTTCCTCGGGAAAAGTACTGTGTTTGCCAGATTGACTTTTCCGTCTTTAAAAGTAGCATGTATTTTCTGGGCAGTATCGGGCAGAAACGGTTCCAGAAGGTGAGCAATAGTTATCAGTGAGCCGACTTGGTAGCTTAATACTTCCTTCAAATGCTCCTGGTCGTCAGCAGCTGCAATTTCCCAAGGTTTTTCTTCATCAATATATTGATTAAGTCCGCGTACCTGCTCCCAGACGTCATCCAGTGCCCGGTCAAATCGACAATCGTTTAAGGCTTGCTCGTAATCCGCGGCGTCGTGTTCGGCTAGTTTTATCTGACCGACAGATCCGTTGAGATATTTTTTTATCATCACAGCCGTGCGTTGAACAGCATTGCCGAGTTCATTAGCCAACTCACCATTATATGTATCATTTAACCGTTGCCAACTAAAATCGCCATCTTCATAGGAGGGCACGTGACGAAGAAAGAAATAACGACAACCATCAATGCCGTAGTCTTTGACAATATCTGCGGGATGTAAGACGTTACCAACGGATTTACTCATCTTCTGTCCCTCATAAGTAATAAAACTATGAACGAACAGGGTCTTAGGTAATGCGATATCAAGACTCATCAGCATAGCCGGCCAGATAGCAGCATGAAAACGCAAAATATCTTTGCCAATAACCTGAACATCTGCAGGCCAAAAGGCTTTGAAGTCTTCGTGTTCGGGATATCCGAGTACGGTAATGTAGTTCATGAGTGCTTCGAACCAGACATACATAACTTGTGAACTATCGCCGGGCACACCAATTCCCCAGGAAATCTTATCTTTCGGGCGAGAAATACTGATGTCCTCTAGCCCGCTTTTGAGGAGTGACAGGATTTCATTACGACGAGAGATAGGGATAATTCTAAAGCTTTCGTCTTCAATTACAGCCATAATTTTTTCAGTGTAGGCACTTAGCTTAAAAAAGTAGTTTTCCTCTTCAATATGCTCATATGGCAATTTGTGGGCTGGGCAAACACCGCCGTTTGCTTTTACTTCATTATCGGTGAAGAATGCCTCATCACCGGTACAGTACCATCCTTTGTAGCTTCCTTTGTATATGTCTTTGCTGAGCATTTTCCAGATTAGTTGTGCACGTTGTTCATGGCTTGGATCAGTAGTACGGATAAAACGGTTGTTGCTGATATTGAGAAGTTTCTTAAGTTCGGCAAATCGTTTTGCTACTTGGTCAGTATAGGCTTTTGGTTCAAGCTTCAAACTGGCAGCCTTATCGGCAATCTTGCCCCCATGCTCATCGGTACCAGTACTAAAGATCACGTCATTTCCCTGCTGGCGAGCCCAGCGAGCCAGCACATCTCCATAAAGAAGCTCCATAGCAAAACCGATGTGGGGATCAGCATTGACATAGGGAATAGACGTAGTAACAAAGTATTTGCTCATAAACTTCCCCTATTGTACCTGGGGAATACCAGAAATGCATCTTCTTGTGTATTAGTAAGCTTAATTCATATTATTTATCCAATAACAACGGTTTGATGCCTGCTATAAAACTGTAGCGTTTACCACCCTTGTGGCAAACGTAGAGACTTACTGCAAGGACTTTCCGTATTGCATAAACAAACAAAAATCGTCACCATAGCTTGATCACCACACCCTGTCTCGTCTTTGGTGTTAATAAGGTCAACTTTTGGTATGGGAATGTTCTGCACCATAAATCAAGACCCTTGTTTTACGGACTATACGTCACACTATCTAGTATTTGGGTAGCAGTCTGAACTTCTGAGCTATTGAGCCAGGCCTCTGCGGCAGCGCTGCTAGTAAATATATTACCATCTGGAGCGCCGTTCGCTTCCGTGACTGCCAATAGCTGTTGACCGATGTTGCTGGGTCGTTCAGGATTAGTAAATTGATGATACGGAGGCTCACTACTTGATGCAATAGTGGTTCCAGCAGTAAATGCTGTGTTGCTACCATCAAGTGAATGCGCCGCTGAAGTTAGCGTCACAAAATCCTCCACTGTATATTCTGGTGGTGAGCCTCCCAAATTATCTATAAGCCGTACAACTTCCATAGCCGGTATTGCTGTTGTTGATACACCTGCTACTGTGATGTCCTCACTACGTCTTATCCCGGTAACTGACGCACTCGGTAGGTAAAGAACTTTCACACTGCCAGATGGACTGGTAATTACATCAACCTCTTGGCCCTCACTACTACTGCCTGGTGCATTGGTAGACTGTGTCAGTTTCCAAGTTGGCGGATACATGAGACAAAGGCCACCGTAGCTCGAGCAGAAAGAAAGCCAGCCTGCATATTGTGCAGGGTTAGGGCTTTGAACTGTTTTGGTGGAGGTTATAGGCGGATGAGTGCTATGCAAATCTTTCGTGGAGGGTCTCGAGTGACGATCCACTAACCAGCCAACTGCTACGATGAGGACAACTATAACAATAACACCATAGGTCTCTAAGAGAGTAAAACCGTTCTGGCAAAGACGCCATATAACATGAGCAGGTTGTTTCATGCTGCTTTAAGCATAAGCTTACTTATTGCGACTGGTCAATGTATTTCTGACAGAAGCACTCAAAGATAGAATTAGTCCACCCAAAACCAGTCTGACTTGGATAAAGCCCTTTGAGTGGCGGCTTTTCTGGTGAGACAACATTATATTTTTCCAGAAAGAGATGCTGGGCGTTAAACCACTGACAGTTAGTTTTCAGCCATTTTATAGCGATGCGTCGAGCTTCTTGGTGATAACCATAACGTTCCAGTCCTTTAATAACGAGAAAATGCAACGGAGCCCAGCCATTCGGGTAAGCCCATTGGGTGGGCAGACTGCCTAATACAAATTGACCAAGCGGTAATGCGTCGGTCGTACTCAAACCACCTTTATGTTCAAACCGATGCAAACCTTTGACGAGTGAAGAAGCTTGATGCTGATCTACCATACCAGCCCAGAGAGGATAGTACGAAGCCAAACTAGACGTTGACCCCCGTTTTCGTTTGACATAGTTGTAATCATAATATAAGCCTCGCAGGCGGTCCCACATTAATTGATCCATAATGAGCTTCCTCTGCCGCGCGACATCTTCCCATTGAGCCGCCTTCCTGTCATCTCCCCAAATGCGGGCAGCACGGGCAAAGTCCATTTCATATTTGTAGAGAAGCGCATTAAGGTCAACAGGTAAATAATTGAGGGCCCGGCGATCAAAACGCGGCGTCATATCCCAACCACTCTCCGCTTCAGCCAGATCGTGCAAGTAATTAATGTCGTAGTAGCGACTTAGTCCTTTGTATACTAGACGCTCATTCGGCTTCTTTATCCCCATCCAGACTATCTGGTATTCTTCTTCTGCGACAGATATAACTTCCTTTAGCCACTTATCGCCCATGCTATAAGTGTTGTAGACATCAAAAATAAAAGAAGTCAGAAATGGCGGTTGAGAGCGACCAGTCAAATAGGTCCGGGAAGCATTCGGAATAATTTTAAAACGTTTGAAGAGAAAAATGAGGTCTTCCAAAATACCAACTACCAATTCTTTATGGTCATCATCCAATATGGCCTGCACCATAAAGTAGCTATCCCAGTAATAAAGCTCGTTGTAATCGAAGCCGGTTTTAGCCCGATATGACGGCACGAGATATGGCTTTGGTAAGCCGAGCAAACTTTCATCATCCTTAGGGTGAAACCGTTCCATTTTCTCCCAATAGGCGGCAATATAGGCGCGGGCTTCTTTGACATCATCGTCTGTTAAGTCCTTATCGACTCGGAATGATAACAAATTGCGGGCGACAAAGTTTTTTAAATCTCTGGCTGCACGTGTTGGTAACATTCCTTAAGCCTACGGCTGGTGCACCTACTACGTCAAGAAATTTGTCTTTTAGCTTGTTTTACAGGAACGCTTATCTTACAGCATCTATGACAATGAGGAGGAGCGAACGAGTAAAAACGGTAGAGCGATCAGTATTAGGTTTTAGAAAGTGGAAACTTTGGTTGTTTTTTTCGTGGTAGTTATTATTGCAGACGTTGGTTGACGCATATACGACTTCCATCATCAAAAGATCACAAGCAACAAGACGAGGTTGTACCTTAATCAATAACAAACGTCCATAATTCAACCATTGCCGTCAACGCCACCATGCCAAACGAAACAGGTAACGCTGGTCTTCAGGCCGGTCTCAGCAATGTAGTTAATGCTCTTGGTCAGAGTAGTGAAGATCTCAGCGCCACCAACAGTAGTTTGCATGACCAATCCACAATGACAACAGTACAGCAATAAAGAAAGGAGTATTTATGAAAATCGTTTACATAAAACACTACATCTTCGGCCTTTTTACCTTACTGACACTTGCTGGTCTTATCAGTGTGCCTGTCAGTGCTCTTACGAGCAACAACATAACCACGAAAGCAGATAAAAGCAGTAACGATGTGGCAACCAGTGCAGACCGACTGCAACTCATTATTAGCCATGGCAACACAGAAATTGAGCGACGCTTGACAACACTCAAGGCATTGGATAGTAAAATTGCCAGTGCCACAAAGCTCAGCAGCAGCGATTCCAGCCAGCTTACTAATAACGTCAACTCAGATATTAGTCAGTTGACGACTCTAAAGACGCAGCTTGATGGTGCCACAACCATCTCGGCTGCCATTAGTGATACACGGGCTGTTATTCTTGATTATAGAGTCTACGTCTTGCTTGTCCCCCAGGTCAACCTTATAAAAACAGCTGGCGATCAGCAAGCTACCGAAGCTAAGCTAACAAACCTTGCCGACAAGTTAAGTTCTCGTCTCACGACTGACAGTCAAGCCGGTGCTGACGTTGCAAGCCTTGAGAGCCTTTTAAGTGACCTCAACAGTAAGGTAAAGGCAGCACAAGGAATTAGTAGCAGCATTGAGACTGGCGTTATTAGTTTGACGCCCAGCGACTACAATACGAACCATGATGTACTGAGCGGTGACCGTAACCAACTTGAAACTGCGCAGAGCGACATTAAGGGCGCGATTAGTGATGCTCAGAGTATCATATCCCAGCTAAAGAACAGCTCAACGAGCTCTTCAGCTAAGTAAGTTCAACGTAGAAATTAGAAATACTTTTTATTTTTAAGAGCGATTGCTGTTGTTGCCGTTATTTTCTCGCGGCCGAGCTTCATTGACCACAATCGAGCGACCATCGAGCTCTTTGCCATTTAATTGCTCAATGGCTGCTTTGGCCTCTTCGTCAGTGGACATTTCAACAAAACCGAAGCCTTTGCTGCGGTTTGTTTCCCGATCCACTATTACGTTTGCAGATAATACAGTGCCGACTCCTGCAAAAAAGTCACGAAGACTATCATCATTAGTCGCCCAAGCGAGCGAGCCGACAAATAACTTGTTTGCCATATCCTTTACTTTCTTATCGTGTATAACCTGAGGCAATCTGGCAAACCAGTGAGCTGCACCTCTTGACACGCACTTAATTTACTGACTTTATCTAGTTTGCAGCTTATCTAGTGCTGGAAGTGTAGCAAGGGCAATAGTTGCCTGTCAACCAATAAGGCCTGAGATGTAAGCTAAATCGGTCCATATTAGCCTAAAGTAGGATACAAGGTTACATCAGTTATAACATAAGTTCTCTTAGACTCGGCAATTTCAGTTATCAAGTTAGCTAGATCTTTTGGGTCTATAGCTGCAACCTCACTTGGGCCATGAGATGCTATGTCGCCTGGATATAAATTAGTAATTTGATACTTGTTTCTATCTAATTCCTTTTGAATTGATTGAAAGAAGTGTCGCTCAGCTGCCTTGGCTGCACCGTAGGCACTCTGTTTAGCATATGACGTCAGTGCACCAGCGGAAACAACATTAATTATCTTGGCTTTTGATACAGTGCCAACTAGACCTTTGGTCATATTAACAGCAGAAAAGTAATTGCTATCCATCTGTCTTCTATATTCTTCAGCCAGGGTTTCTACTATACCCCCGCTCACATAACTACCGGCGTTATTTACTAAACAAACCTCATCTTTCGATAACTCGCTTTTGTGTTTCTCGAAAAATGCTGTGCACACATCACTGTCAGACGCATCAAATTGCTCATATTGTATGGCGCTTTCTAGTGTGTTCGGTCTGCCTGACCTCCCGATACCTATCACTTTCCATCCCGCACCGCTAAAAGTATTAGCAATATAATTACCAAGTCCTTGGCTGGCTCCTGTTACAATCGCTGTTTTCATATCCGACCAATTATAGCAAATAGCAAAAGCAGTCTTCCTAAAAGCACTTGTATTTATCAAGGCATAAAAGACCGGAGTAGGCCAAGGTTTTGCTTATGTCTCAATCTAATCACCTAATTCGTGTGAAAACTCAACCAGGTAACACGAAAGTAACGAAGCTAGATTGCTTTTCCGTATACGGATCCATGGCTAGAACCATCTCGTAAGCTAGCTTAACATCATCTATTTTACTTTTGTGACTATCGTAGACAAATTCTTGAACACTCATAGCTTCTGCTATATTCCAATATTTAGTCATAATAACTTCTAAGCTAACAAATGCTTATGAATATTAGAAACATAAGCATTGAATAATTGAAAACTGGTGGAGCTGCCGGAGATTGCATCCGGGTCCGTCGGTTTACCAAAAGTTAGTCTTCTACAGGCATAGTCCGTTTTGGGATCTTAGGCAAGCGGATATTAAAACGAACAAACATCCCGCTGCCGCAGTCCTTGTCTTAGCAAGCAGTTCAGACATGACTGCTTGAGCATCCAGAAGATATGACACGCTTTCACATTATCTGGCGTCACGCTAAGCGTGGTTTTAGTTTAGACTAAAACTGGTGCAGGTTGGGGCATAAATGCATTACGCACATATGCTACAGCACTGCGAATTTTAGATGTTGCATCTAAAGTTTTTTGCCTATGACGCTGACAAGCGACCCGCTGATCTAACTGATAAAGTCCAACGTCGAGCTTATGATTCAGCCCCTCGTATAAAAAAGTCACCTCTTTCCAGTGACATTAGGTATTATACCGTACTTTATAGCAAAATGCCATGGTTTTAAATACCGAGCTGATGATTGCAAACACCGAGACGACCAGGGCGGCAAACAATTTGATGGAGTTGCTGCAATGTAGAAATTAGCCGAGCAAGTTGTTCTTCTCCGAGACGGTCAAATTCAGGACCGAAACTACGCCGCATCAAAGCTGTGGCAGCTTCAGTCACTTGCATGCCGAGCGTGGTTGGCGCAGTGATGTGGCGCCGTCGGTTGGTAGGATCAAGCCTGGTGGCAAGCAGTCCTTTGTTTTTCAAAAGCTTAATTTGCCGACTGATGCTGGCTTCAGTTTGGCCAAGTGCTGTAGCAATGGTACGTTGCTGTATGCGCGGATTCCATTCTAAGACCATAAGGATCTTATACTGGCTGAAGCCGATCTCTAATTGCTTTTGCAATACATGATCATGCTGCTTAGCCAACACTTCTGACAGGTGTTGCAAAAGATAGCTAAGATTTGTGGTTGGCCCCATACAGTATGTATTCTAGGCTGGAGATACTTAACCCGTCAAGGATTTATATAGTTTGTGCCACTCAACAAGTGTCAATGTCTGTGCCCGGCGCATAGGGTCTATGCCAGCGCTTTGACAAGCTTTTTCTATGTCAGACTTAGGGTAATGTAAACCAGCACTGATACTATTAATGAGTGTTTTGCGACGTTGGTTGAAGCCGGCACGCACTAAACGGAAAAAAGTACTCTTGTCTACATCCGGGAATAGGACGTGTTTTCGACGGCGCAATATAAGGAGCGTGGCATCAACCTTTGGCGGCGGCGTAAATAAAACTGCCGGCACTGTTATGCCAAGCTCCGCTTGCCAGAAAAACTGAGTGGTCACACTGAGAAGTGACATCCGTCCCGGCTGAGCGACAACTCGTTCAGCAACCTCTTTCTGTAGTAGAATGGCAGCAAGACGGGGAGGGTTGGTTGTTTCACTGAGACGTCTCAGTAGTTGATTGCTCAGATAGTACGGTAGATTAGCTACCACTTTATAGCCAGATGGTAGCTGGGTAAGATCAAACTCTAAAATATCAGCTTCTACTATCTTTAAATTAGCAGCGGTGATTCGATTTGGCAGTAGTTGAGTCAGTCTCGGATCAATTTCAACGGCCACTACCTTTGAAGCAGCAATCACAAGATGTTTCGTCAATGCCCCCAATCCCGGTCCGATCTCCAGTACGGTGTCATCCGGCGTTAGTTCAGCGGCCTGGCAAATTGCCTCAAGAGTAGAGGCGTCTTCCAACCAATGTTGACCAAGAGATTTATTTGGAACCAGCGAAGAAATACGATCTGACATAATGGTTTATTTAGCATTACGGCGGGAAGGCCGAGATACCAGTCTTATAGTAGCAACCTGGGTTCTGGCTGGCTAAACCACCAGACGAGTCGTTGGTGTTATTAATAATAGCCTGATCTTGCACTGACGGAGACGCTTGACTTGGCAGGCCACTTAATCCAAGACGTTCCCACGTGCCTAGCGAGAATTGATAGGCACCATAGTAACCGTTGCCAGTATCTTCTTGGTAGTTGTCACCTGATTCGCACGTTCTTAGCGCAAGGAGCCAAGACTGTAAGCTGCTATTTACCGGCGCTGTACCGACTAGTTCAATTTCGGTTACCGGCGGTTGGACTTCAACAGACTGCAGCTGCGTACGGGCACCAGTTTGGGTGTTAACTTCAAGCAAGATACCCGGAGAACCTTGCTGCTGTATAGCACTGGTGCCCTCAGACAAACTCGGATCGTTGATGGTTTGAACGGGTTCAGCAATTGTTTGAGTGGTCGTTACTACGTGCGTTCCCTTTTGCAACACTAAGACTTGCATATTCGGAGTAATTGCTGTGGTAAGCGAAGGCTGAACAGTGGCACCATTTTTCAGCACGATATGTTTGGCTGCCAACATGTCGGCAACGGTGCCTGGCAACGCGCGAGTTTCAATTGGCGTACCATAAAGAATAAGGGTAATTGGCAAAGATTGTTCAATATTGATAATTTTACCGATAGCAGCACCATTCACGTAGTTACTATCTATACTCTCTGTAACACTGTCTTCTGGATACAATGTAAAACCAGCTTGCTGAGCTATGGCTCGGGGCGTTCCGGCGGCGGAAAAGGTATTGGTCCGGGTGCTGCCCTCCACTATTTCTACCGGTGTTGCCCGATAGATGTTTATACGAAAATCGTTATTGTTAATACGAGTCACGGGACTAGGCTGAACAACGTCACCTTTATGAAGCGTAATGTGCAGCCTGGTGAGCAGTGCACCCACGGTCGGCTCGTTACTTGGTACAGTCTGCTGAACACCATCATGTGTGACAATCACCACATAAGCATTACTAGCCGGATGATCCACCTTGTTAATAATGAGGAAGGTGATTACTCCGGCAATTAAGAGAATCGTGAACGTAGCGCCTGCAGTCGTCATAGGATGTCGACTGAGAACCTTCATTTTACGAACCGTCTTCGGCCAGTGAAGCCGACGGTAGCGTATAAACTTCAGTTGAATTTTTTGAAGCTTCCGTCGCATAAACAAGATACATTATTGTAACAAAATATAAGCAGTTCTAACAGATAAGATGGATCTTCTTCCCCTTATATTTTCTTTAGTTCAGCAAAAGCCAGATCGAGTTTTCTACTCCCTTTGCCTCGGAAATAGACGACAACCATGTCTCCATCCACCTCCATGACTGTGCCTTTTCCGAATAGATGATGTTCGACAACGTCTCCTTCAACCAATTCCTGGATAACATACGGTTCTTTCATGGATTTATGTAGGCCAAGCAACGCCTGCTCCTCGTGAACATTGACCATTTGTATCGTTTGACCGTCGGCCTCGGATAAGAAACGGCTTGGTGGATTATGTTGCGTGCCACCATAGAGCAATCGGCTGGCTGCATAGCTTAGATACAGTTCCTCTCGAGCCCTGGTCATGCCAACGTAGCACAATCGTCTTTCTTCCTCCATGTCTTGCTGGTCATAGAGTGCTCGAGAATGTGGAAAAATGGATTCTTCCATACCGGTCATGAAGACGATTGGAAATTCAAGGCCTTTTGAAGCATGCAAGGTCATTAAGGTAACCACGTCATTCCCAAAATTCGTGCTGTCTAGATCGCTCATCAATGCCACTTCCTCCAAAAAACCGTCGAGGCTAGTTTCATGATACTCAGCTGCCACGCTGAGCAGTTCTCGAACATTTTCTCGGCGGGCTTCACCCTGCACCGTGCCGTCGCTGAGATAGTTAAGGTAATCCAGCCGTCTCAAGAGCACATCAATCAGTTCGTTAACAGTCAACTCTTCTGCTTGCCGCATATCTAACAGTAAGCCGCCAAGCTCATTGAGACTTTTCTGTGCTAACCTTGTCAGTTCATTGCATTCATTCACGGTTTCAAGTGCTCGCTGCAAAGAGAGGCTGTTATGTGTTTGCCATGCAAAGAAATTATTGAGGCTCTTTGAACCAACACCTCTGGTTGGGACATTGACTATACGTTCAAAACTGACTCGGTCTTCCGGCTGAAACACGAGTCTCAGGTACGCCAAGATGTCCTTAATCTCTTTACGGTCATAGAAACGAACACCACCAACCACTCTATAGGGAATACCATAGCGCACAAAAGCTTCTTCCAAGGTGCGACTTTGAGCATTGGTACGATATAAAACGGCGTAATCCCTTAAGCGTCGTCGGCCACTGTCGACGCCAAGTCTGATTTGTCTAATCACCATATCCGCTTCTGTCCGCTCAGTGGCTGTTGGTACAAGCTGAACTGGTAAGCCAGGTTCCGCGTCAGTCCATAAGTTTTTTTCAGAACGCTGGACGTTTTGCATAATTACAGATTGAGCAGCCTTTAAAATGTTACTGGTGCTCCGGTAATTCTGTTCCAACTTAATAATACTGCAGTTCGGATAATCATGCTCAAAGCGTAGGATATTCCGGTAATCCGCTGCTCTCCAGCTGAAAATGCTCTGCCAGTCATCGCCCACCACGGCGATGTTACGGTCTTTATTCGTGAGCAGTCTTACGAATTCGTATTGAGCAGCATTGGTATCTTGATATTCATCAATGAGGATATAACGAAACTGGCTCTGCCATTTCTGACGTACTTCGCTTTTGGTTTTCAGAAGGCGAACGGCCTTCATAATAAGATCATCAAAGTCCAGAGCCAGAGCTTCTTTAAGAACATGCTCGTACTCGGGATAAATGTGAGCAGCTATCTTTTGAGCTGGTGTGACAGCTGCTTGTTCATAATCTTTTGGGTTTAATAGTTCATTCTTGGCACTACTAATAATGCCGGCGATCTGTCGAGATGGAAAGTTTTTTTCATCGATTTTTTGACCACGCATTACTTGACGTATCGCTGTCAGACGATCAGACTCGTCAAAGATAACAAAACGACTGGGGATTCCAATAGCATTACCATCAGCCCGTAGCAAGCGCACACAGATGCTATGAAACGTACCCATGTAGGGCATAAAGCTGCGATTACGTTCGTCGGCATCGAGAAGATTAGCTACTCGCTGCCGCATTTCGCCAGCAGCTTTATTAGTAAACGTCACCGCCAGAATGTTATATGGAGAGATATGTTTGACGGCTATAATATACGCAATGCGATGTGTCAGTGCTCTTGTTTTGCCTGAGCCAGCACCGGCTTGAATGAGCAATGGCCCCTCAGTAGTAGTAACGGCCCGTTGCTGTTCCGAGTTTAGCCCACTCAAAAAACGTTTTTCATTACCCATCTCACTACTATAACTTACTCGCTGACGCTACAGAGACTATTTCAATGACTTAGGGTTAGTATGTAGCATCCGATAAGCAGCATCAACTATCGCACTAAATGTCGCATAATTTAAGCTGGCTGCGCCGGGCAGAAGACCATCGACGCCTTCCAACCCCAAAATATTACTGACAAACTCCGGTGCCACACTAGCACCGTAAATAACTCGTAAGTCCTTTGCTAACTGTTTGCCGTATAGTTCTTCAATAATAGAACGAATCCAGCTGACAGCAGTTGAAATATCGTCGGGTTTTGCTGGACTATCTCCTCCGAACGTGCTGATTGCCCAGACCGGTTCGTAGGCAACAACCACCTGGTCTATTTCTTCCGCTGTCAAGTTTGCCAGTGCGGTTGTTAACTGATCATGAATCACCCGTTTGGTTTCTCCACCTTCTCGTTCTTGTTTCGTCTCACCAATGCATAAAACAGGCGTAATGTCGTTACGGATTGCTGCTTCTACCTTGTTGCAGATAAGATCAAGGCCTTCGTTAAAATAAATGCGGCGTTCACTGTGACCAATCAGCACATAATCTGCAATGCCACGAAGCATAGTAAAGCTAACTTCACCGGTATATGCACCCTCGTCCCGATAGTACGCATTCTGGGCGGCTAGTTTAAATTTGCGTCGGTCAATCTCTCTGGATAACGGTTGAAGCGCCAGCAAGCTGGGCGCCAGGACAACTTCTACGCTTCGGTGAATCGGGATGCGGTCGCTGAGTCTTTTGACAAGCAGACTTGACTCATGAATATTGAGGTTCATCTTCCAGTTACCAATTATGAGAATGCGCTTCATGGTGCTTAATATCTATTGTATCTCATTTCTTATCCATGAGCGCAGCAACACCAGGTAGGGTATTCCCGGCCATGAGTTCCAAACTAGCCCCGCCACCAGTTGAGACATGTCCAAACGCATCAATCAGGTTGCGACTCTCAATATAGCCAACCGTATCGCCACCGCCAATAATGACATACGGTTTGTGTCCGAAATCACCGAGCAGAGCTTCAATAACTATTTCAGTACCGTGAGCAGTCGGGCCAACCGGCCCGTCGAGACTAGGTGTCTCAGTCACCCCCAACGTCCCATTCCAGATAACTGTTTTAGCAAGTTGTACCCCGCCGGCAATAAAAGCAGCAGAAAATGGTCCAATGTCTAAAATGCGCTCTCTTTTACCTACTCGACCAGCCTTTGTTGGTACACGTTTTGGGTAATACATCACATCGGCAGTCATATTGCTCGACAAATCTACCAGACGAGTCGGGGCAGTTTTACCTATCCATTCGGCTACAATAACGTCACGTGGTACAACAAAGACGAATGGTCGCTTCTGTACTTCTGCATGGGTTTTTTTTAGAAGACTCCGTGCAATTTGATGCTCAGAAGAATCATACACACTAGCGCCTATAGGAATGTGCTCGGCCATCAAAAATGGATTAGCTAGTGCCCCGCCGATTGCTACGATATCGGCAATCTCAATGAAACGTTCAATAATCCTTATTTTGTCCGCCACCTTAGCACCACCAATAATAGCCATAAGTGGCCGTTTTGGTTCCTGCATGGCCGTCATGATAGTATCTACTTCTTTTTCAAGTGATAAACCGGCAACACTTGGCAATAGGTGGGTTATAGCGTCAATGCTGGCACCAATATGATGTGCGGAAGCAAAGCAATCCTGAACAAAGATATCCGGTTTGGTAGCTTCGACAATATGCTTCGCAAAATCAGGATCATTATCATCCTCGCCTGGATAGAAACGTAAATTCTCTAACATAATAATCTGTCGTGGCTGAAGGTCAGCAGCTGTCTTTTTCACCTTTTCGCCAATACAGTCGTCTATGAAAGTAATGTGGTGATTAAGCAGTTTCTGTAAACGCTCGGCTACTGGTTTTAAACTCATTGTTGGATCGGGCTTACCGCCAGGACGACCGAGCTTCCCGATTATGATGATGCTGCAGTCCGCCTGGAGTAGCGCTTTAAGAGTAGGTATGTTACTGAGCAAACGAAAATCGCTGGTCACCTGAGTGCCGATAGTGTTCAGTGGAGCATCAAGTTCAGCGCGCAGGAGTACTCTTTTGCCGGATATATTAATGTTACGGATTGTCTGTTTTGTGAACATATTTTATGTATTTCTCTTCATTCTAACACGGTCATTAAAGGAGTACTGCTCAAACACGCCTTCAGGCTTATTCTTATTTTCTGCATTAAAGCCCACCCTTCATTTCAAGATATATACCTCTTACGGCTTTGTTATGTTTATCTTAGCACAATTTTCTGTGGATGAGACGCCAGCGCCAGAACAAGCTGCCAACAAGACTGGTGAATACAAAGACCGTCACGACATTGCCAGGACCAGTATTATTAAGTGTTTTTGAGTTACTTCCTTTATTTTCGATACTACTCCCGTTGGTATTCTTGGCTTGGGAACTACTATTGTTGCTGCTATTAGCAATTTTAGTCGCGCCGGCTTTCGATGTCACTCCGCCGGCTGATTGATGAGAGACCTGGTGCTTTGTGGTGCCAGTATCAGTAGTATGTGGTTTAAAGATCAAGACAATGAGCACGATTAGCACAACAATGATGATGCCATAAAATCCGTAAACAAGTATCTTCTTTTGCTCTAGCTTCATGCTTCCTTACCCCATAAAAAATTATATAAACACAATATACTAATTTTTACTTTTGAGCAATTTTTACAGCTCGTCAGTAATTTATGCCGAGAACAGTCGTTTGCGTCCGGCTATCAATCGTAGGAGTACATTTGCGGCATAAGCACAGATACTGGTTACCAGGAACGATAAGAGAGCTGAACGAGCACCATTAAAGCTTATGAGGCTGCCACCACTCGATTTAGCGAGATTAATAACGTCAGGAAGCAGGTGGTAGATAAAAAATAAAGCCAGACTTAAGAGAAGAAATGTTGCTACTATCCGCAGTGTAACATGCTCGACAACATTTTCAATCATAGCTTTCTGGTCGACATGAACGTATGTCATTTCTTTTTCCAGTTCAACGGCGTGCATAATGGAGCGTACAAACCAAGCAGCTGCAAGGCAGACAAGACAACCAACCAGCGCCCAAACAGCAAATAACGTCCAACTATTATTGAGACTTGGCTTGGCGGGCTGGAGCGATTGACTAATGGGAGCTGTCCTTTCTGTTCGCGCTCGTTCCCAATCTAGTAAATATTGTCCGAAGTTACTGTGGTGAAGGTTAAAGGTTATAATGGTGCCGCCAGTTATGATGAGACCAGCTAAGATTATGCCCAACAGACTGATCCATGAAGGAGTTAGTATCACCTTGAGTGTTTGGCGATCTTCGCTTGTGAATTTCACCATGTTTTTGTTCATGACCTCTTTAATTTATAGCCACTCTTTTAATAAACAGTAACGGAGCAAGAACGTTTCTGTCAAGGCAACTAGTAAATTAACTGGTCTTAAATAACACGCCAATGAGATAGCCAGCAACGGCTGCACCCATACCAATAACAACCATCTGCAATGCACTTTTCAATGGATTGCCAAACGTCATTCTTGCTTTATATATACCAACGGCCGCGAGGATAACAATGGAGAGAAAGAGAGAACAGATCAGGGCAACGTGGACAGACAGAAAGAAAAACGGGACAAGCGGCAAGAGAGCACCTCCTAACGTAGAAAGACCGACAGTCAGACTGTACCAATAGACATCTCGTTTGACTATGGGAAGCAGTTCTAGTTCTTCCCGCATCATCGTATCAATCCACAGGTTATGGTCAGAAGTAATATGATCAACAATTTCTTTCAATAGTTTACCGCTAAATCCTTTTGCCTGATAGATGTCGATGATTTCTCGTCTTTCTATTTCCGGGACTTCCTTCACTTCCTTAATCTCACGTTCTCTTTCTGCAGCGTAGTGATCACGGTCGGCCATCTTTGAGGTATAAGCTACTGCTGCCATAGATAGTGTCTCTGCAAAAATGGTAGCCAGACCGCCAGCTATTATGATACGACTTGAACGGGTTGCGGCCGCTAACCCCAATAGCAAGCCGAGAATGCTCACCAGTCCATCTTGGCCGCCGAGGATGACATCAGACAGCTTATTGCCTTTCTTATGGGGCTCATGTACTACTTCTTCGTGCATTCCTCAATAATACCAGTTACCATGGAATTACTGTGCTTAGAATATAAAATCCGTTAGTATGAAGATGCGCCATGCATCCTGCAGCACAACATATTCCTCAACTTATACGCACCCTGGCTCCCACTATACATACATATGGCTACTGGGGAGTTGGCGGCTTGGTCCTACTCGAGGATTTTGGTGTACCAGTACCAGGCGAAACAGTGCTTATTGCAGCAGCTTTCTATGCTGGTCTTGGGCAACTTAATATTTTTATGGTAGCTATTATCGCTATTATTGGAGCAATACTAGGTGATAACATCGGTTTCGGTATTGGTTATTATGGCGGCCACCCGCTTATAGAACGATTTGGCAGATATATATTTCTCACTCCTACGCGCATACAGAAAGTTGAGCAATTCTATACCAGATATGGTGGTAAAGTTGTAGCAGTCGCCCGTTTTTTTGAGGGTTTGCGGCAAGCAAACGGTATTATTGCTGGCCTAAGTGAAATGAGGTGGTTAACTTTTCTTCTTTATAACGCCCTAGGTGCAGCTCTTTGGGTCAGTATGTGGTCGTTAATAGGCTACTTTGGGGGCAGTCACATTGAGACGTTCCTTAAGTACGACCTCTACCTGACAATAGCAGCAGTTATATGCATCGTAGGATATATAGTTTATAGAGCAACCGCCAGACAAAGCAAATAGTTTTCTTAACTACTTAGAGATATGGACGTAATATTTCGAGGAATCGAATATTGATGCGTCTTTACTATCTATTCTTTCCGCATAAACATGTGCAGTTTTACCAACAAGATTATGGCTATCGCCAGTCACAGTACCAAGGTGTGGTGTATTAATAAAGCCATGCACAATAGGAATACTATATCCGTTGACCACAATAGAGCAGCCCGCATCTGGGATTCCCGGGCAGTTTGCAGAGGTAATTTTTCCAACTAATGTAACAGTGTTGCCTTGAACTAATGTAATAGTTTTATCCTGATTTGTTGATTTGTTTGTTGGTCGTCGATTAAACACAAAGAACCCAGCCGCAATAACTACTAAGACTACAAATGTTGATAATAAAATTTCAACTACCGTAAATCCGCTTTTGTTTCTTCGTAGATTACTCATTGCAATAACTATTATAATAGCATAAGTATTATGGTGACCCTAGACCACTCGGTTTATAAGGTAATGGCTAATGAGATAATTCGTTGGAATCAGATTTTGAGGACTGCTTATTCCGTTCCACTGAAAGTTTCGTAATATCTAAACTGCAACCATTGTGCTCTTTGCAATACGCTTCACACTTCTTTGCTATTTCTTTGTTTTCATAATGCAAACCACAGACCGAACACTGAAAGAGCTGTTTTTCTGCCATGTCTACATTTTACTCCTTTCGATTCCAAGGGCGCATTTATCGTCCTTGACAACCAATAAGCCAATGGTTAATATATGAATATACGTTCATGTAATATATGTTAACACGAGTTTCGCACTTTGAACCTTAATCCCGCATACTTGTAGCAGGGCTCTAGCCCTGCGAAAAAGTAAGCAGGAAAAACAAACATGTCTCGTTCAAAATGTTCTCGTGAGCTGTACTGCTCATTC
>JAJZAF010000031.1 GCA_021799595.1 bacterium
AGAGGTGCTGGAGGTTATGCAGCATCTGCATACGTTTTTTGATGGTAGCAGGAGATAACTTTTTGGGCATGTTGTTTGTTTTAAGTGTACTGGTGCTAGTTTAACACAAGAGGGTGGGAGCACTTACCTGCTTTACAGGGGCGGGTCTTTTTGCTATGATCAATCGGTAACTTTATACCGCTATCAGTCAGAGAGGCAGCATATAAGTGAAAAAGGCAGTCATTCAAACGGGTAATAGACAGCACCTAGTTCAAGAAGGTGAGACTATTGAAGTTGAGCTTCTTAAAGAAACTGGCAAGATCCTTAGTCTAGAACCCATGCTTATAATTGATGGAGAAACAACTAAAATCGGTACTCCTATTGTTGCTGACGGTAGGGTTGATGCAGAAGTAGTCGCTCAAGATAAACTGGCCGAAAAGGTTACATCTATTCGTTATAAGGCAAAGAAGCGAGTTAGCACCATTCGTGGGCATCGGCAGCATAAAACAGTTCTAAGAATAAAAAAAATACAATGAAAGTGGCACTTTGTGCTGTGGAAAAGATCAGAGACAAATTTTAATAAGTTATTATATTAACAACAAAATGTCGATCATTTATAGACTGGTTAGCTACTAAAACGAGAGCTCTTATCGAGAAGATGAACGGACCATTGAAAAGAATACAACGAATTTTTTTAAAAAATTGTAAAAATAAGCCTAAGTTTGCGTATATAAATTTTGCTCAAAAAGTACTTGAAAGCCCCCAGGCCAAGGTAGATACTAGTGTTACGGGTTAGTGTCATTAGCTGCTGGCCCTAATCAACAAACAGGTTAAATCAAATAAAAACCATTAGGTTCCTCGTAAAATCGGGGAACCTTTTTAATTTCATCATAATCTCCAGTCTTTGACAGTTTTTCTCTTATGGAAATTATGTGAATAAAAAAAACTTAAAAAAAATAGTGAACCTTTATTACTTTTTGGCCATAGCATCATCCTAGTTCAAGCTCTGCTTGTCCGCTGTCTTCTCGGCTTGTTGTTCTATGCAGCATTTAATGCCTATTTCTTTCATACTGACTGTATTGACAAATTAACTAACCGACCAAATACCGTCAAAGCTCAGTGAACTTTGTCGAGGAATGAAAACTGGTTCCGTATGTCACAGGTGGTATTGGTTTCGTGATGAGTGAGACTGTCTGGGCAATGGAGAGCTTGGGAGTAATACTGACCAGGAAATGTGCATGGTCTTGGTTGGTTCTAGTCGAAATAATCAGACGGCGCCACGCATAGAAGGCAGCTGTTGGCATCTATGGCTAACGGCCGCAGGATTGCTTAGATGTTGCAGTTTGCTTTGTCTTTACAATAAGGTGCGTCGCCAGGCTTACGAGAGCCACATCATTTCTACAGTATTTCTAAATTAAAATTGACATTATAGTTCCGGCAGGGATATTATATGCGTGGACCGATAAACCATGAGACTTAACAAACTATTACTGTACGACAAAAGATGGTCCAACATTTTCTGACTATTCAAAATTAAAAAACTTAGAAGCCAATATTAATCATGAATAACAAAAAGCGAAAGCAAGATGATCGCTTATTAAAACGTTTATCTCGAAGTGAACGTAGACACCAAGAACTACTAAGACAGCGCATCTTAAACGACCCAACTTTTAATTCTGTTTAATCTAAACAGCAACTAGTACTTGTTCGCTAATTTAATCGCTGAGTATTTTATAAGAAGCTAGCCATATGATACTAATATTATATGGTTTATGCTGTCGTCTTAGAAAAAAAGATAGAGATGCTATACTTTATGCAAAGGGGACGTGCGTATGACACAAAAAATTGTGGCAGTTGTAAATCAGAAAGGTGGAGTTGGCAAGACAACAACGGCTATTAACATAGCTGCTCAGCTTGCTGATCGTCAAACCCAAGTTCTGCTTGTTGATCTTGACCCGCAAGGTAATGCCACCAGCGGTTTGGCTATTCCTAAGGAGACCAACCCGACTACCTATAGTGTTATCGGAGACAATGCTTTACTCTCTGCAGCGGTTCATAAAACCAATGTCGCACAATTATGGATATTACCAGCCAATGCGGACTTAGCGGGAGCAGAGGTAGAGTTGGTAAATCGCCAACAACGTGAGTTTGTGTTGAAAAAAGCCCTACAAGAGACAGCCTATGACTATATATTCATTGATTGTCCTCCATCTCTTGGGTTGCTTACTATAAACGGTCTTACTGCCGCGGATTATGTCTTAATTCCGGTTCAGGCGGAATACTATGCACTAGAAGGCCTCAGTCAGCTTTTAAAAACCATTCAGGCAGTCCGAGCAAGTACCAACCCTCAGCTTGAACTTCTTGGCGTAGTATTAACTCTCTATGATAAGAGAAATTCCCTCAGCGAACAGGTTTATAAGGAGATAGAGCGATATTTTGGGGATAAATTATGCAAGACACTTATTCCAAGAAATGTTCGTTTAGCTGAGGCACCTAGTTACGGCCGTACGATTTTTGAGCATGATCGTTGGAGTAAAGGTGCTCGTGCCTATAAAGCACTGGCGCGAGAGATTAAGTCCCGGCTCGGGTAATTGCTTATTAGTTTTAATGGTTTACTTTCGTAATTTAATAAGAAGGGCAATGAGCTGGTCTAGTTCCTCATCATTTGTGAAAGTAATTTCTAGTGCGCCGCCTTTAGCCATTCGCCGGATATGAACCGGAGTGCCAAGATGTTTACTGAGACGCTTTGTAGCCGGAGTTTCGGTATCAGTACGGGCATGTGCCTCTTTTATCTCTTTAATACCTGATTTAACGCTGACTACGAAGCGTTCAGCTTGTCGTACGCTCCAGCCGTATTTTAAGATAGCCTGTAGTAAATATGTCTGACGCTCTTCATCTCCTTTTAAGGCCAGAATAGCCCGAGCATGGCCTTCACCAATTTTTCTATCTATTAAAGCTTGCTGGGCTTTAGGCGGCAGGTTCGGCAAACGGACAATATTTTGAATAGTAGATAATGCTTTACCGAGCCGTTTTCCAATCTCCTCATATGACAATGAGAACTGATGGTGTAAAGTTTGGATGCTAGCGGCTTGCTCTAGCGGATTGAGGTCAACACGCTGCACATTTTCAATAAGAGCCACTTCAAGCTGTTCTTGCTTTTCGGTACTTCTTACAACTGCTGGAACAGTTTTTAATCCAGAAAGCTTAGCTGCCCGCCAACGCCTTTCACCGGCAATGATATAGTAACCATTTTCCAAAGGGCTAACTATGAGTGGCTGGATGATACCGTGTCGTTTAATAGAACCTGCTAATTCTGTTAAAGCATTATCTTCAAAGTTTTTTCTTGGTTGATAAGGGTTTGGCTTTAATTGTTCAAGTGGAATATTCTCAATACGTTCTCCTTTTTCAAGGAGTAGTGTCTTATCGAAATCTTCTGATATCAGAGCTTCAAAACCACGTCCAAGCCCTCGTTTTGGTGTCTGGCTCATTATTCTTTCACTATACCACAGACCGGAACGCGTTAAACGCGTTATTAGAGAGCTGTTTATGTGAAATTAAAAAACCTTTGCATGGTCAATAGGAAAGACACGGAGGATGAGTTGGCCGATAATCTGTTTAGCATTAATGGGTCCAAAGTAGCGAGAATCTAATGAATTAGGTCGGTTGTCGCCCGATACCCAAATTTGATCTGGTCCAAGTGTAATATTGACACTACCGCTGGTGTAAGGGATGGCGTGATTATTGCCGTAGGGAAGTGTGGTATCCGGGTCAAAGCCATGCGGATGCTTCTTATTATATATAGTATAGTAACCATTTTTAAGGATAAGGTGATCTCCAGGTAAACCGATAACGCGTTTAATAAGTTGTTTCGTGTTCTGCTGGCCGTATTGGGCAAGCCCAGTTTCAGTGAAAACAATAATATCTCCTCGTTTAGGAATATAAGGGTGTCCGGTTATGTCAGCCCAAGTTCGTGGCAATTTCCAGATGATTAGTTTATCACCATTTTGTAAGGTGTTAAGCATACTAGTACCGTCAACTTGGTATGAACGGAAGACGAATGAAATAATAAAAATGGCTACTAAAATGGCTGTCAGTAAAATCCCGATTGTAGAAAAGAACTCTCGACGACGCGAAGGCAAGGAACTTTCCGGCATTACAGGTGTATCTTCGCTAGCCTGTGCTTGTTTCTTCTTCATACAGACTTTTACTATAGCATAAAAACAATACTGACTAACTGGATACTGTTAAACCAAAATAGAAATGTCCGGTTTTAGCAATTTAGAAATGTCCTACTTTAGGTAATCCTTTTTGAAGGCGGTTTCTGGTTAGGTTTGTTAGTAATGTTGTATGGAA
>JAJZAF010000032.1 GCA_021799595.1 bacterium
ACTGGAGAGTATCCGTCAGCAAACAGGACAAACCTGGTATGAACAGAAGGCTGCTATTACCAGACCGGCAACGTCAGCTTATTTAGCAAACGCGTAATACCTAATTTATTTATAATGTTTATGTTTTAGCACGGATAACTTCTTCAAGTTTAGATTCATTAAGATAGGTGTCTTTTTGACATCCCTGAGCATCATCTCAATCGCTCTAATAACCTCAGCCCTACTTTCTCCGGTTGGGTCAATAGGATTAGAAGGTCACTCACCAAACTATCATGCTTATTTGTCATATCTACCAACTCCAGTACATCTTTTAATGTATTACCCGAAGCTTTTCTAGGTTGACCAGTCATAGTTATGAAATACTTTAGATTTTCTTTTACAGTTAGGTCAGGATATACAGAAAGTTCCTGAGTCATATAACTAACCTGTTCTCGCAAGACAGCAGAGCCTGCTGGCATATCAAATACTATTATCTCACCTGAGCTTATACTCAAACTTCCCACTATCCCACGAATTAAGGTAGTCTTACCGGCACCTGATGGACCTATGAAGCCAATAGTTTTACCAACAGGTAGGTCAAGGTTAATATTGCTTAGAGCTTTAAAATGTCCTCCTAGAGTAACTGATACATTTTTTATTTTAACTGCTAATCCCATAGCATTATCGTATCAGAGACCACCAGGGACTTGAACTTTTTAACAGATACGAATGAAGCTCTAAAACAATCCTCACAACTTATAGACTAATTCTTATCTGTTAGCAACTTTTGGAGGGCCATCGTAGACGTTATCTCAACTGAAATCAATAACTATGGATCATGTTTGAGCATTTATGATATTAAGTCCATCTAATCCTGAGTTAAGGATATTATGATCGCTTGTTATGAGTGTCATGTGCTTAGAGACCGCTTGAGCAATAATAGCCGCATCAAACGGGTCTGACCACGACAGTTCTGGTAATTTAAGATAGTGCTCAGCTGCCCAAGTATTAAAAGGCATTTGTTGAATATTAGCCTCTTCCAAATATCTATCGACTTCAGAAAATTCTAGAGAGAGCTTAAGCTTACCGGTTCGAATTTTTAGAGCACATTCTAGTAATGAGATACTAGAAACATACACCTGATTTTTATTGTTACTAATGTCAGCAAGCGCACGTCTACCCAGTTTCTCAGTGCTAGCAAGTGACCATATAAAAGTGTTAGTATCGAGCAGTAAAATCATAGAGTCATTTTTTGTTGGCTACCATGCTCCATAAATCTGTCATTGGTTCATTAAAGTCGTCACTTGTCCATACTTTACCCTTAAGCATACCGAGATTTCGTGTTTCATTGTTGGCATTTGGTAAGGCAACGATTTTAGCAACAGCCTTACCGTGCTTACCAAGTAATATTTCCTCACCACTAATGACCCTCTCTAGGTATTTAGAGTAATTTGTTTTAAAATCGTGAACGTTAATCGTAGTGCTCATGTATCTATTGTACCAAAAAAAGGACTAAGTTAGTCAATATTATTTTGGAGGGCCATCGTGGATGCTATCGCAACTATTCTAAAGTCTCAGCAAGTACTAAACTAATAACTTCATTCAGTGGTCTTCTTGCATCAATAATAATTGCTCCAGCAGCTTTAGCTTCATCCTGAAATTGCTCAAAGTAACCCATAATTACATCCATTTCACCAGGCATCTGTCCGTAGCTATGGTCTCGATGATTGTTAAGCACTCTTTCTTTGATTAAGTTGGCATCCATTTCTAATAAAACTACTTTTCCAAATAATGAATAAAACTGTTTTTGATTGCCAGAACTCCCACAGAAAAAAGTGCCATCTGTTTCGTGAAGAAGCTCTGTTAACTTATCTCTATCCCAAAGCCAATCGTGCGTTTGAAGCCAATTAGGGTCATTCTCTCTATTATCTGGTGCAGACTTGCCATCAGCTAAATTAACCCAAGAGCACAAACCCTCAATGTAGTCCATATTGCGAGTATCATAGCCACGTTTTGCTAATTCGGTAGCCATTGTAGTTTTACCAGAACCGGAAACGCCAGTTATTAAATAATCCATTCTGTGAGTATAACAAAAAACAGAGACTTTCATCTGTGCTTAAGCATAAGCGTTTTGGAGGGCCACCGTAGACGTTATCTCAACCAAAATTCATAACTCTATTGCGTGGAGCACGTGAAACTGATATTATGTTAAGTATGAATAGAAATTTAACGATACAACTGGACGAAAATACTATAAAAAGTGCGCGTATAGTGGCGGCTAGACGTTCTATTTCAATAAGTAAGCTAGTAAGTGAAGAGATTAAAAAAGCTTCTGAAGCTGAAGATTACTGGGTAACAGCGAAAAGAACCGCATTAAATCAGCTACAACAGCCTTTCCATTTAGGTGGCCACAAATTAGCTCGCAGAGACAGTTTATACGAAAGATGAATCTCGTCTTCGTAGATACCAACGTATTAGTATATGCATTTGATGCCGATGCCGGTTTCAAGTTCGAAAAAGCTCAATCTATTTTAAAAGACTGCTGGAACAATCAATCGGGTTTATTGAGTACCCAAGTACTACAAGAGTTCTATGTGACTGTATTAAGTGGTCGACCAATCCTGCTCACATAACCACTTTGACTTAGACCTTTTTCGGTAATGGTTAATGTTAGTACGAACGCGCAGTTATTGGTCGGTTCGTACATCGAAATATACCTGAGTTGGAGCGCGGTAGTCAAGGCTTTGGTGTTTTCTCTGGTTGTTGTAGAAGCGGAAGTATTGCTCAAGCCCCTGACGGGCATCCTCAAGGTTTTGGTATGAGTTGAGGAAGACGTTCTCATACTTCACGGTGCGCCATAACCGCTCTGTGAAGATATTGTCCAGGCACCGACCACGTCCATCCATGCTAATGGCAATACCTGCTTGTTCGAGTGGCTCAATGTACGCCTGGCTAGTGAAATGACTACCCTGGTCAGAGTTGCAAATGTCTGGCAGCGGCAAGCCACAGTCGCTTGCAAACTGTAGTGCCTCCCTGAGAGCCTGCACCACAAACCCGTTCTCGAGCGTATCGCTCAAACACCAACTCACTACATAGCGGCTGTACCAATCCATGAAGGCCACCAAATACACAAAGCCATCCTGGGTGCGGATGTAGGTGATGTCTGTGCCCCAAATGTGGTTGGGATATTGGGTGGTAACATCCCGTAGCCGGTATGGATAGATAGTGTGGCCGCTGCCAACACCAGGTTTGCTGGTATTTGGCTTGGGGTAAATTGCCTCGAGCCCCAGTAGTCGCATGACCGTCCGAATCCGGGCGCGGCCAATGTCGATGCCGTAGCGGTCAACCAGCTCAACCCGCAAACGCCTGCTGCCATAAAACGGGTAGTCCGTGTAGATGGTGTCAATGGCGTCCATATCCCGTTTGAGGAGTTGCTCGGCAGTGCCCAGGTCAACTGGGTGGTAGTAGCAACTACGTCTGCTCAAACCAAGCAGCTCAGCTTGCCGGGATATGGTCAGGCTTGGGTGGGTTTGCTCAATGAGGGGGGTTAGGTCAGCTGGCCGGAACCTAGAGTCCCAACCCATGAATCTTTTTTTTAAGCCACTCTAACTCGGCGTCACGGACGCCAATAACTCGGTGTAACTCATCGATTTGTCGTTCAGTATCCTGGGCTCTGACAGCTTTGGTACGCTTGTCAGCGAAAGCCTCAGTAGCGGACTCCTTGACAGCATCACGCCACAGTTTGACCTGAGTAGGATTCACCTCAAACTCCGAGGCTATTTGGTTAATAGTTTTGTCGCCCTTGAGGGCCGCCAATGCCACAGTTGCTTTCTGCTCGGCGGTGAATTGTCTTCGCATGATGAAGACCTCCTTCTACGGGAATACTACCCGCAATTATACCGAAAAAGAGGTCTTATATGGTTGTGCAGTTTTGGTCGACCACTATAGACAACTACTGTTCCTGAAGTTCTAAACAATTAACGATTCTGACCAACTTATAACATTTACTTCTTAAAATCGGTTCGAATCCAGTTAGGTCAATCATCGCATGTTTATTACTAATTTTAATGCGTAACAAATCTGGAAGCGTGGCTACGAATATCTGGTCGAGCTAACTTACGACATGTACCAAGAAGAAAGAGCATAAAGCACGCAAAACAAGAAGAGCCTAGCGTATTTTGTCTTTATGGTTGTATATTCTGCGTTTTAACGAATAAACTTCCCACGACCTGACGGTCGGGGTATTCACTGCTTCAAAGTAACTTGAGGTTACTTTGCCCTTCATCTTCTTGGCCTTGGTGCTCGATGTAACGTCTTATGATAGCTTCATTAATGCCG
>JAJZAF010000014.1 GCA_021799595.1 bacterium
CTTAGTAATAACTGTTTTTTTCATGTAGGAGCACTCCTTTTTGCTAATAAGTATATTAGTGGAGTGCCATAAAGTACTAATTCTAAAAGCTTAAGTTAACGGCAGTGTCTTGGAGGGCCCAGTGGGATTCGAACCCACGACACCCTGCTTAAAAGGCAGGTGCTCTAACCGGCTGAGCTATGGGCCCACAATAGTGGCGTAAAGGGTAAATAACTCCTTACATTATCCGTTTTTCATAATAAAAGTCAATGTGACCTTTAACTCGTATGCTTACCGTGTTTTCCGCTTGGTTTCTTTGCTTTTTGTAGCCATAAACCTATTAAACACAGGGCGGCGCTTAAGCTCACAATTGTTGCCTGATGATTGGCTATTTGAACCCAAAGGGCACTATTGACAATACTTTGAGCTGTTGCCGTCGGCAAAAGCGGCACAACCAGTAGTGAACCGACGAGACCAGCACCGAGGGCCATTATGCCATTAAAGATTTTAAGCACGTTACCCTTTACAGAATGTAACATAGCCAGCATAGTAATAATAACTGGAACAAGTAAGAGCAATAATTTCCAGTTATCGTTTGGATGCAACTCATTAATCACTGGTGATGAAGTAAAAAATCTTTTTAAGGGATTGGCGGTACTCGCTACAAACTGCGTTAGCAGATTGCCAAGGCATATGCTTAAGAAGACAAGCGAGGCGTTAATCTTAAACAGCAATATAACAACAATCGGTAACAAGATAATGCACAGCAATAGGATAGCCGAAGCCATATTTTCATCATACCACGAGCGGTATATATATTTAGGCGCCGACTTTATCCTTCAGGCGGCGAGCTTTGGCAGCCCTTTCGACATATTTTATAACTTCTTCAGCAACATTTACATCTGTGACTTCCTCAATGGCAAAACCAGGGCTGGCGTTTACTTCTAATACCAGTGGTCCTCGATTGCTTCGCATCATGTCAACGCCACAAATGCTGAGACCAATAGCTTTAGCAGCTTTCTCGGCAGTCCGGCGTTCTTTTGGAGTTAAATCTACGTTGATACCTTCCCCGCCTTGGTGCAAGTTAGATCGAAAGTCATCATCCAGACTTTGACGAATCATGCTTGCTACAACCTTACCATTGACAACAAATGCTCGGATATCTACTCCGGCACTTTCTTCAATAAATTCTTGTACTAAGAAATTGACACCTTCCACGTAAAAAGCCTGCATCACCGCCAGCGCGGCTTTGCTTGTTTCTGCTAATACTACGCCATTGCCGTGAGTACCACGAGCTACTTTAATAATGACGGGGGCACCACCGACTTGCTCAAGTACACCTTTGAAATCTGCAGTCTCACGAGCAAAGACAGTCTTCGGCATGCCAACACCTGCCTTGGCTATTAACTGCATGCTGCGTAGTTTGTCGCGTGAACGAACAATTGAGATAGACGTCGTAGCCGTAAAAACGTTTTGAGTTTCAAATTGGCGGACAATTGAAGAACCGTACCTAGTAAGTCGGGTGGCTATACGAGGAATAACCGCATCGACATCTTTGACTTCTCTGCCCCTGTAATGTACCTGGGTGTTGCCCATCTCCAGTGTTACAAAACATTTGGCGTAGTTAATGATACGAACCTGGTGACCTCGTTTGAGTGCCTCTTCCTTAAGACGTTTTGTCGAATAGTTCTGATTGCTTTTGGAAAGAATAACGATGCGCATTTTTTACACTTTGACTACTTTATGAGAAACTGCTCTAGCTCGACGATAGATTTTTCTTAGCTTTAGACGATTTATATTCGTTCGCGATACATCAACGAGAAAACGTTTGCCAAGCAGCTCACGTCCAATAAGAACTGGCATGAGGTTATTGGTGCGATCGGCCAATGTAAATGATGCGAGATGCTTGTGCACACCGAAGTGTACGTGAAGCTTTACCTTGTAACGCATTTCTCGGACACCAGACGAGTTTTTTACTGCTACCTTCTCGTATTCGGGAAATTCCATGGTATAAGTTGTCTTAGTGCTGGGATGGCCGAGTAAGTCAGCTCTAAGTAATTTACGGCCAGCGCGTTTTATTTCTTTAGCTCTTGAGCAGTGAATAGCCGAGAGATAGGCACCGGTATCCACTTTAGCAGGCACACTGTTAGCAAAGTCAATGAAATTGAGCGGTTCGCTACGACCAATGAGAATGGGACCTTTAGGCATAATATCCTTAAAATTATGTTTGAAATAGTATTAAACCATGGTTAGCAAGATTTATCAATAATCTTTTTGCCTGGTCATCTAGTGTTTCGCACTATGCACTCGACTATACACTAGATAGATAACAATGAGGACAATGAGTAAGATCATCAAAAGCAATGGAATAAATCCTGTTTCATTTAGACGACGACTAGAACGCATTGTCACATTATTGATCGAATAAGCTGTAACTGCAAGTAGTTTATGTTTAAATTTAATAAATATATCAAAAACTTGTTAATTCAGCTATTTTATGCTATAATCCAAATATGAACCGTCCTCAAGGTGAAACATATAAACAAAAATCAGCTCCTAAAACAGCCTTACTTGCACTAGCCGGCCTATCACTTGCTCTTGGTTTTGGCAGAAGAAAGGCCAGGCAAGAGAATAGCCGTTTACGAGACGAGCTCCTCCATAACAATCGGGCAATGATGACCTTACGGCAAAAAAATGAAGAACTTGAATACAAGGCAACACACGATAACTTGACTGGCCTACTCACCAAACATACATTTATGGAAAAAGCCGATCGACGTTTGCAAGAAAGACATCCTGAACAAGTTTTTGCTATGCTCGTCATTGACCTTGATAACTTTAAAGCCATCAACGATAAACACGCAGGCAGACATGCCGCAGGAGATGAAGTTTTGAAAATCGTAGGTGAAACACTTAAAAATGCAACACGTCAGGAAGATGATCAAAGGACTGATTTACTGGCCCACGGTAGACGTCAAGACGCTCAATCAGGACGTTGGGGTGGAGATGAGTTTGCAGTATTTGTTGAACTAACATCGCGACATGACGAGTCGCTTTCTCCAGAAGCACGGTTGAAGTCATTTAAGACACGTCTTGAGGAAGGGTTGTCTAAACCATTTGAAACTAGAGGTGATCTTATGGAGCATGGTTTTGGGATATCAGTAGCCGGTAGCTTAGCTCAGCCCGGCGATACGGCTGAGACAATGTTTAACCGAGCCGATCAATTACTAGGAACAGTTAAAGAAGAGCATCACCAAGCTAACGGTAATTACCGACTGCTAAAATAGCTTGTGTTTTTTTGGTTCATTATTAAAAGCCCGAAGTATTTCTTGTTGTTGTTTGCTGAGTTTTGTTGGTGTATCGACAATGATTGTAACAATGTGTGGACCACGACCACTACTTTTGAGATGTGGCACGCCGCGGTTGGATAACTTAAAGTCAGAACCAGATTGAGTGCCAGCAGGTATTTTCATACGTACCGGTCCGTCCACCGTGGCTACATCTATCTCTGTTCCTAATGCTGCTTCAACCATATTTACATGCTCTTCGCTTAAGATAAGGTCGCCTTCGCGAGTGAACTTCTTGTCTGGTTTAACTCGGATGTTGACATAGAGGTCGCCTTTTGGGCCGTTAGCTATTGCTTCACCATGTTCACGTAAGCGGATAGTGGCACCGTCATCAATGCCGGCGGGAATTTTTAAGTCTATTGTCTGACGTTTAGATTGAGTGCCCTTACCGTGACACACCGAGCATATCTGTTGTGGAACTTTGCCGCTGCCGTGACACTTCGGACAGATAGTAGCCTGCTGGATATTACCAAAGATAGTACGAGTCACACTGACCACTTGGCCTGAACCCTGACAGCGATCACATGTTTTCAGCTCATAACCTGGTTCGACAGTCGTACCCTTACAGTGTTCGCAGCGATCATTGAGATTTAGAGACAACTCTACATCGGTGCCAAAAATAGCTTCGGTAAAGCTAATCTCTACAGTAGCTTCAACATCACGTCCACGGGCTTGACGTGCCTGTTGAGATTGACCGCCGCCACCACCAAAGAAACTATTAAAAATATCGCCAAGGCCCAGATCACCGAAATCGAAGTTAATGTTTTGGGCACTGCCGCCAAAGCCGCCAAAAGGATTGCCTCCACCACTACCACCGACACCGGCATGACCAAACTGATCATAGCGTCGGCGTTTGTCAGCATCTTTGAGTACTTCATAAGCCTCATTAATCTCTTTAAATTTGGCTTCATCACCGCCTCGATCCGGATGATGTTCTACTGCCGCCCGCCGGAAGGCTTTCTTGATCTCATCTGGTGAGGCATCTCTGCTGACACCTAAAACATCATAGTAATCTGCTTTAGCCATATCTTCCTATTTTAGCTTACGTTATACCTTTCGTTTCTGCTTGCAGCCAGACTTGAGCCTCTTTGGACATCTGGGAGAGAGGCAACGCCTGGAGATTAAAGACCTTATGGCTTAGTAATCTTTTAACTTCTGCTTCAATTTTTTCCCATTTATCCATTATTGTGTGCATCAGGAGCTTTACTTCAGTTGTTCTCTCTTTATTACCCTGCCAGTGATATTGACTCTTGACCTCAAGCATTTCTACACATGCCACCAGATGTTTATCTAGCAGACTGTCGGCTATAGTCTGGGCTTCCTGCCAGCTGCCACAGGTAAGTGCGAGCTCTGTAAAAACAGCCGGCTTCATAAAACAACGCCTACTCCTTCTTGTCGTCTATGACTTCACCCTCAATTGGTCCACCTTTGTCAGCAGAATCTTTTGAGCTCTTGTCATTATCCTTGGTTTCATCGCTTTTGCTGTCAGTTGATGACTGTTCGTAAAGTTTCGCGCCGATTGGCATGAGTTTATCATTTAAGGCTTTAGCGGCAGCCTCTAATGCATCTTTATCTGCCTTGTCATCGGCAATGACTTTCTTGGCTGCCTCAATAGCTTGATCAAGGGTCTTCTTATCGTCACCAGTAAGCTTATCGCCACTTTCCTTTTGTAGCTTCTCAGCTTGATAGACAGCACTATCAAGAAGATTACGGGCTTCGACTTGTTGTTTCTTGGCTTTGTCTTCCTCAGCGTGAGCTTCAGCTTCTTTTGCCATTTTCTCAACTTCGCTTTTATCTAAGTTGCCGGAACCACTGATAGTAATACTCTGCTCTTTACCGGTGCCCTTATCTTTAGCAGTCACATTTAAGATACCGTTGGCATCAATATTAAAGGTAACTTCAATCTGTGGGACACCACGGGGAGCTGGAGGAATGCCGTCGAGAATAAAGCGCCCGAGGCTCTTGTTACCATCAATCATTTCTCGCTCACCTTGAGCAACGTGAATTTCTACCTGCGGCTGGTTATCTGCGGCAGTAGAAAAGACTTCAGATTTGGAAGTCGGAATAGTTGTGTTTCGCTCAATTAGCTTGGTCATGACTCCGCCCATTGTCTCAATGCCGAGACTTAAAGGTGTCACATCTAGCAATAACACATCCTTGACATCTCCTTGCAATACGCCGGCTTGAATAGCTGCACCAATTGCTACAACTTCGTCAGGATTTACCCCTTTCATGGGATCCTTTTTGAAGATGGACTTTACTTTTTCTTGAACAGCCGGCATGCGGGTCATACCACCCACTAAAACGACAGCATCGATGTCTCCGGCAGTTAGTTTTGCATCCTTTAAGGCCTTCTCGCAAGGATCAACTGTTTTGTCAATGAGTTCGCTCACTAAGCTCTCTAGCTTGGCTCGTGTAAGTTTATGTTCAAAGTGCTTTGGACCATCAGCGTCGGCCGTTAGAAACGGCAAATTAACATCAACTTCTTGGGCGGTAGATAATTCAATTTTAGCTTTTTCTGCTTCATCCCTCAGTCGTTGCATAGCAGCCGTATCATTGGTGATGTCAATGCCGTGTTCTTTCTTAAACTCATCAGCAAAATAGTTAATGATGCGGCGGTCAAAGTCAGCACCACCGAGGTGGGTATCGCCATTTGTTGATTTAACCTCGAAGACCCCGTCACCGAGCTCCAGGATAGAAACGTCAAAGGTACCACCACCAAGGTCATAAACCGCTATTTTCTCATCCTTTTTCTTCCCCTTATCTAGTCCATAAGCCAGAGCAGCTGCTGTTGGTTCATTAATGATGCGTTTAACCTCTAGCCCGGCAATCTTACCGGCATCTTTGGTGGCTTGGCGCTGGGAATCATCAAAGTATGCCGGCACAGTAATGACAGCCTCCGTCACTTTGTCACCTAAGAAAGCTTCGGCATCAGCCTTAAGCTTGGATAGGATCATGGCACTGATTTCTTCCGGACTATACTCCTTATCTCCCATTTTGACCTTAACGCCATTGCCACTCTTGACGATTTCATAGCCCATAAGCTTCAAGTCACGCTGGACTTCTTTATCCGTATAGGTGCGTCCGATCAATCGTTTTACTTCATAAATAGTGTTCTTTGGGTTGGTTACTTGTTGACGCCGAGCGACCTGGCCAACCAAACGTTCTTTATTCTTATTAATTGCAACCACGCTCGGAGTCGTCCTGTTGCCCTCAGAATTAGTTATAATTTCAGGTTTACCGGCTTGCATGACAGCCATAGCCGAGTTTGTGGTGCCAAGATCAATTCCTATAATTCTGCTCATATTTCGTATGATTACCTTTCCGTTAGTTAGCAATCGTTACATACTACTGCTAGTGTAGTAAACTAGCACTCTAGTGTCAAGAGTGCTAATAGAAAATTCTTTGTTCATTGTTAGATCATTTTAAGAAACATGTTTTACTCGTACCATGGCATGTCGTAGAACCACCGGCCCCAACCGATAGCCTGATTGTATTTCTTCATCAACTACTTCGTGGCCTTCTCCATCATCCGTGCTGATTGCTTCATGGTACTTAGGGTCAAATGCTTCTCCAGTAGTTATAATACGTTCTACTCCAAGCTTCTCTAGTGTTTGCTCAAATTGTTTTACAATACCAGCAATACCTTTGACGTAGTCACTGTTTGTCAGTTCTTTTGGAACGTGCTTTTGTGCTCGTTCAAAGTTGTCTATGACAGGAAGTAATTCTCTAACAATCTGAGCAGTGACGTGCTCGCGCAGTTGAGCAATATCTGCTTCATGACGACGGCGCAAGTTCATCGCGTCAGCTCGTTCACGCTGTAGCGCGTCAGTCAGTTCGCCTACCTGATTTTCAAGCATAGTAACGGTTAGATTGGTTTTATGTGTAGACGTTTTTTTAGCTTTAGGCATACAGCGCCTCCTCAAGTTCACGGCCAGCGCGGGCCACTAAATTCATAACCTGCCTATAGCTCTGACGGGTCGGGCCTAATGTCCCAATATAACTGTGGTCACTAAATGGGCTTCGGAAACGACTAATAATTAAGCTGCAGCCAGCACTACGGCCGATTGGGTTTTCTTGGCCAATGTAAACGCTGAGCGGTTCATTGAGCGCAGCTTCTCGCAACCAAGGCTCGAGGTTATCAAGCAAACTCGCTACTTGTTGCACCTGTACCGGATGAATAAACTCCGGCTGACCAAACAGATTAGAAAGTCCACTCATATATAGCTGATTGCTAATAGTAGCCAGCCCGAGATTATGCGTCAGCTCCACAAGAGTATCGACGGCGTTACGAATAGTTCGTTCAGGAGCACCTGCTTGGTGAACACGAACAGATAAAGCCCGCTCACCTCGGCCGATAGTTTCATTGATATTGTCTGCTGCTGCCTCGTTCAGATGATTAACATAAAAACGATACCCTTTATCCGTTGGTATCCGGCCGGCACTGGTATGCGGCTGTGTTATATATCCCATGCGTTCCAGTTCAGCCATTTCAGCTCGAATAGTAGCTGAACTGACATTAAAGACTTTAGCCATCAGATTACTACCTACTGGGCTGGCTACTTCAGCATATTGCTCAACAATAGCACTCAGTATCTTTTGTTGTCGCTCAGTCATAAGCTTCAGTGTACAATTTTAGCACTCTGTAGTCAAGAGTGCTAACGGTTTCCTGTTAGGCCGTTGCTACGTGATCAAGATATTTCTGAATATCCTGGGCCAACCGGCGTGCTACTTCACGAGCAGCACTATCATCTGGTGTTTGTTTTCCTTGAGCTCGTACGATAGCCTGTACATCGTGAAAAGCTGTTTCTAGGTCTTTATTAATGACAGCGACGTAATAGTTGGTGTTAAGTAGCTGTTCAAGCTCCTCTAGGGCCGTCTGCAAGCGCCTTGTATAATCTTCCACATCGACGACATCACCGTACCGATTTTGTAGACGCTTTTGCCATGTCTTAAAGTCTGGTGGTAGCAAGAAGACCGCAATTACACCAGGGTCAAGTGTTTTGTATTCAGCTACACCTTGCACCTCAATGTCTGCCATAGCAATTTTTCCTTTATCATGTGCTGCTTGTATCTCCATGACACTCGTGCCATAGAAATTGTCACTATAGGTTTTAGCTTCTATGAAGGCCTTTTCTTGAAGCATCTTTTCGGCGGTGGCTAGATCTATAAAGTGATAATCCACACCGTTTCTTTCAATAGTGCCGTGGTTCATGCGAGGGGAACGAGTGGTATGTGAAACAATGTGTCGATATTCTCCCGTCTTAAGCAAACGTTCTTTCAGCGCATCCTTGCCGGCACCGGTGGGGCCAACCAACAGCAGAATAGACGTTTTTTTTATAAGCTGGGTAGCGATAGGCGCAGGTTGATAGGTTGCCAATTTATCACGAAGAGAGCTGGTCATAGTTTTTCAAGTATAGCAGTTTAGTGACGCTTGAGCATTACAGCAAAAGCTTCGGTCGGGATATCTACTTTACCAAATCTTTTCATTCTAGCCTTGCCTTTTTTCTGCTTAGCCAGCACCTTTTTCTTACGAGTTACGTCACCACCATAGAGCCCAGTTGTAACATCTTTACGGTAGGCGGAAATATCCTCTCGGGCAATAATATGACCACCAATGGCTGCCTGCAATGATACTTGAAAATTTTGCCTTGGGATAACAGCTTTGAGATGTTTCAACGTTGTTCGTCCAAGATTGTCTGCTTCCCTTGTATGAACAATAACGGACAGTGCGTCAACTCGTTCCCCAGCTACATAAAAATCCAGTCGGACCAAGTTCTCAACGCGATATTCATCAAGTTCATAGTTAAAGGAACCGTAGCCGCTGGTAATACTTTTTAGTTGATCATAAAAATCGGTTAAAAGATTAGCAAGTGGTGCATTAAAGCTGATGATTGCTCGATCTTCTACATATGACAAATTAGTCTGTAAGCCCCGGCGGCCGATAATAAGCTGTATAACCGAGCCAACGTAATCTCTTGGTACAATAATCTCACCCTTTATCCACGGCTCACGAATAGCTTTAATAAGGCTCGGATCAGGCAAATTAGTTGCATTTTTAATATCTACTTCCTGGCCAGAGGCAAGTTCTACCCGATAGTCTGTCGAGGGATTGGTAACTATGAGTTTAAGACCATACTCCCGTTCTAGCCGCTCTCTGACAATGTCCATGTGCAGTAGTCCCAAAAAACCAATGCGCATACCGAAACCTAATACTGGTGAGTTTTCACTGTCATATTGCAAAGCGGAGTCGCTCAAACTCAGTTTTTCGACGGCGTCTTTTAGCTCCTGATAATGTTCATTACTCTCGGGGAAAAAACCTGCATAAACAAAAGGTTTCACGTCCTTATACCCAGGTAAAGCCTGTGAGCTTGGTGTGTTAGTAAGTGTGATAGTATCCCCTACTTTCGCCTCTCTAGTGGTTTTGAGATTAGTCACGATGTATCCAATCTCCCCGCTCGTCAGCGATTCCGTTGGCACCATATCTGGGCTCAAGCTACCAAGTTCTAGTGCCTGGGCGTGGACTTTGGTCGCCATAAAACTAATTTGGCTATTCTTATTAATCTGACCGTCCACAATTCGAACGTATACAATAACGCCACGGTAATCATCGTAACGGCTGTCAAACACCAGTGCTCTGGTCGCTCCGTGCACATCAGAGTACGGTGATGGTATATCACTAATAATGCGTTTTGGTACTGCATCGACGCCTTTGCCGGTTTTAGCCGAAATGAGTAATATGTCTTCTTGCTTACAACCCAGCAAACTAATAATTTCTTTGCTCACGATCTCGACGTCAGCAGCTGGAAGGTCGATCTTGTTAATGATAGGAATGATCGCTAAATCTGCAGCGAGGGCCAAGTAAACGTTGGTAAGTGTTTGGGCTTGAATACCTTGCGTTGCATCGATTACCAATAGAACGCCTTCACAGGCAGCCAGGCTACGAGAGACCTCATAGCTAAAATCAACGTGACCAGGCGTATCAATGAGGTTAAATTCATAGTCGTTATATTGCATGCGCACCGGTGCCAGTTTAATAGTGATGCCTTTTTCTCGTTCCAAATCCATCTGATCAAGCAGCTGCGCTTTCATATGACGTTTATCGACAGTGTTGGTTATCTCTAACAAACGGTCAGCAAGTGTTGATTTGCCATGGTCAATATGGGCAATAATGCAAAAATTACGGATATGATTAAGAGAATTCATGGCAATAGTAATATAATCGTTTAAGAAATTAGCTACATATCCAGCCTAATTGGTGTGAGGATTATTTTACGAAGCCGTCTTATAATTGCTCCAGCTTCTTCTAGACCGAAGATATTTGAAACGATGACGTGGACAGCAAAAGTAGTCGCAGTAATAAAGAACAATTTGGTGCCGAGGGTAATAATGCCACGATCACGGGCACCGAGTGGATAGAAAGATATCATAATATACGCAGTTACGACAGTAAAACCAGTAACCGATATAATGCGCCCAACACCGGCCCAGAAGTAACTATTTAATAGCTTTGGGTCGCGCCAGATCATAATGAGGGTCAATAGTAAAACCTGAACCATGGCTACGATGGATTGAGCCATAGCTAAGCCATCAACGCCGTAGCCGTGCGGGTTAGGTCGGGCTAACGTAACTGCGAGATAAACGTTTAGGACAATAACGATAAGTGAAACAAAAAGCGGTGTCTTAGTGTCCTTCTGCGCATAGAACCAGCGAGAAATTATCATGTAGAGGATATTAAAAAATATGGCCAGTGACAAGAAACCAAACAGAGCAGCAATTTGCGGACCCCCCCGAGAGTAAATGAGACGAGCAAGGTATCCTCGACAGAAGAAACAAATAATAACTACTGGGGCGCTGAGCCAGATCATGGCTCTGGTAACCATTAGAAAATCTTTGCGGAAAAGATCGGGACGACCCATGCTAAGGCGAGCATTAAGGCGGGGAAACGCAGCTGTTGCGATGCCAGTTCCGAGCAGCAATATGGGGGCTGTGCTTAAGATATAGGCATTTGAGTAATAAGTAATGTTACCGCTGCCGAGGTCACTTGCAATGTGCGTTTCAACAATACTCTCTACCTGATCAAGTCCTAGGTCAAAAGATCGTGGCGGCAGATTGCGAAGTACATGACGAAGGTCAGTACTTTTCCAGGTGACACGCGGATGCCAGCGGACGCCGAGTTTCCATAGCCCAGCCACAATCACTAGCAACTGAGCAATCGCTCCAACGCAGGCACCAATGCCTAAGCCAACAATACCGATATTATGTCGAAAGATAAAGATGCTAAGAATAATAGACAGGTTATAGAAAATGGGCGCAATGGCATAAAAAAAGAACCGTCCCATTGTCTGCTCTATGCTAGTCAGCACTCCGGAAATGGTGAACAGAAGCGGATTAAAGGCTAAGAGACGCATAATAACGGTAGCATTATGCAGCTGCGCCGGACCAAGGCCAGGAGCAACAATATACTTAATCAGCGGTTGGGCAAAAACTAATATGATGATACCAACAATTCCCATGACAATAGCGAGCAGATTCATCAGCGAAGAAGACAACTCCCACATGGCTTGCTTATCTCCTTTGTGCAAACGATCGGACAAGACTGGCATGAGGGAGACACCAAGCGCACCGGCAGCTAAGATAAAAAAGAATAGGTCGGGTACGTTAAAGGCAGCAAAATAAGCGTCAGTACTGTGTGGTCCGACAGTGGGAAAGTTAGCATTAACGAGCTTCGTTCTCAAAAAACCAAGCAATTGACCGATAAAAGAAGTAGAGATCAGCAAGAAAGCGATGTTGCCAATGCTGACTCGTCGTTTCTTTTTAGGAAGAGCGACTGAATTCATTTACGGTCTAGTATAATGCAGCGGCGGCAGGAAGTTTAGCACCTTTCAGTGATTCCAAGACTTCATTGGCTTCTACGGTTTCTTTAGCGAGTAGTCTGTCCTTAAGATCCTCTAACTTATCCAGGTTGGCTTTGATAACAATTCGAGCTCGATTGGCTGCTTCGGTAATTAAGCTTTCAACTTCATCATCGATAATCTTAGCGGTTTCGTCGGAGTATTCGCGCTCATGTACTAGTCGATCGAGCATCATGCCATCATCAACATGAAAAACCTGGTCACGTAGTTTTTTACCCATACCTTGATTAACTACCATGTCGCGAGCCAGTTCGGCAGCGTGCTGCAGATCATTCCCGGCGCCAGTGGTAATGCGATCTTTACCTAATACAACTTCTTCAGCAATACGACCACCCAGGCCACGGGCTAGCATGTCTTTAAATTGTATAAGTGACACAAAACTGCGGTCCTCTGGCGGAATAAACCAGGTGACACCACCTGCTCCTCCTCGGGGAATAATGGTAACCTTGTGTACCGGATCACTGTCCGGCAAAACGTGGCCGACTAGAGCGTGACCTGCTTCATGATAAGCAGTAGTAGTTTTGTCTGCTTCGGTCATGACTTTGCTCTTCCTTTCTGGTCCAATTGCTACCCGCTCAAAGGCTTCTGTCACGTCGCTTTGAGTAATCTGATTATGTGAGTTACGCGCAGCAATAATAGCGGATTCGTTGGCTATATTAGCGAGGTCAGCACCCGATGAACCTGCGGCTTTAGCAGCCAGCGCGTCAAGGTCAACGTTTTTCGCAAGCGGTTTTTTAGCAAAGTGTACCTTCAAAATTGCTTCACGATCTTTGCGGTCTGGCAAATCAATATTAACACGACGATCAAAACGACCGGGACGTAAAAGTGCTGGATCAAGAACATCTGAACGGTTTGTAGCAGCTAATACGATGACATTTTGTCCCTGTTCAAAACCGTCCATTTCTACCAAGATCTGATTTAGTGTTTGCTCACGCTCATCATGCCCACCCCCCATACCAGAACCGCGGCGGCGACCAACGGCATCAATTTCGTCAACAAAAATGATGCAGGGGGCATTCTTCTTAGCCTTCGAAAAAAGGTCACGCACTCGTGAAGCGCCGACACCGACGAACATCTCGACGAACTCTGACCCAGAAATACTAAAGAAAGGTACATTAGCTTCGCCAGCCACTGCTCGAGCAAGCATTGTCTTTCCTGTTCCTGGTGGACCCACCAAGAGCACCCCTTTCGGGATACGGGCACCCATTGATGCAAATTTCTTCGGATATTTTAGAAATTCAACAACCTCTTCCAGGTCTTGTTTTGCTTCATTAGATCCGGCAATTTCACTAAATGTTACCTTATCTTTCTCATTTCCATATAGCCGAGCTCTGCTCTTACCGAAACTGAGGGCCTGATTGCCTTGGCCTTGGGCACTTCGCAGCATAAAGTAAAGTAACGCACCGATTAAGAGCACTGGCACAATTGACTCAGCAAGGCTAAGAATAGCAGAACCGCTAGAAGTACTTGGCTTATATGTCACTGATGACTTTGAAATCTTCAACCCCTGAGACTGTAGGCTGGCGTTCGGATCCACGTATGCTTTGAGAGTAGCGTGGTTTTGCCCTTTGGGCGTTATTTCCAGCTCATTACCATTTACTACAATGCTACTATACTGTCCGGCGTTATTATCGGCAATGGCTTGAGAGGCGCTGATCTGCTTCAGATTGTTCGGTTGATTGTAAGCGGCATAAATAACAAGAATAAATAGGATAATGAGAGCAATGAAACCGACGTTTCTTATGTTACGACGATTATTGTTCGGTGTTGGTCGTCGACCCTGATTATGTGGCTTCCTGTCCATCTGTGCTTTCATTATATCGCCGCTGATGGATTTTTCCTAGCGCTCAGCTTGCGCGAGTGCCAAGAAGCCCTTTTCAATCTTTAAATAATATCGATCTTTGACTGGGAAAAGCTGGCCCGGTCGGCCCGCTTTGGCATGAACGACAAGCCGCTCGATTATTTTTTTATCAAAGTCTGTAATGTGTTGGTCACGGAGCCAGGTAGCAAGCGTTTCTTTGGCAACAGCATGAGGTAAGTTATTAAACCAGGACCGCATAATGGTTTTACTTTTGCCATGCTTTTTAATACCCTGTCGCAGTAGGTCATCTAGCGCAAGATTAAGCACGCCAACTCGGGTGACAATATTGAGCAATTGTCGCCGATCAGCTTCTGAAAAACGTGGCAGTATATGGATGCGAACATAGTTACGTAAGTAGTGGTCGTCTTGGTTGGTACTATCTTCTCGCCAGGTTAACTGATTTGCTTTTGCATATGTCAGTATCTGACCCTTTGACACTAACAGTAGCGGCCTGAGCACATCAGGTCGACTGCTAAGAGAGCTAAGCCCTCTGCGACCACTTCCTCTAAGCATATTAATAATGGCTGTCTCTAGGACATCGTCCTGGTGATGCGCAGTAATGATAGACCTTGCATTAATTTTATTACGAACGTCGTGTAAAAATGTGTAGCGTTCTTTTCGAGCTCGTGCTTCATTGGTTGATGCTCCCAAATTAATCCGTTTATATACAAATTCAAGACCTTCATTTTTAGCAAGCTTTTCTACAAATTGTCGATCAGCATTAGAATCAGGACGCATGCCATGATCCAGGTGGGCTACAGTCAATTGCCACTTGGCATGTGTTTTATTGTGCTCACTGAGAAGATGCAAGAGCGCTCGCGAATCAATGCCACCACTTACTGCCACGACATAAACTCCTGGAGGTGGTAAAATAGCATCCTTCATACCTTCATTGTAGCGAATAGATAGTCAATGAGATGTGTATCGTGCTATATTACCCCATATCTCAAGTATATATGGCGGCGTAGCTCAGCTGGTTAGAGCACAGGACTCATAAGCCTGGGGTCAGTGGTTCAAGTCCACTCGCCGCTACCATTACGCTTATGCTTAGTGTTTCGGATTATTAATGAAATAGTCTGACCAATACTTAGCCATATAACTGGCTGTGCGTATCAACAGCGTCAAAAATAGCTTCATTACTCTGTTGCAGATATAAAGCTCGTACATCACCTGTAATATCAATGCTTCTGTAATCTTTATACTTACCTTTTAGGGCATGATTACGTAGTACAAGGTCTAAGGGATTCTTAGTAAAGAGTTTTATTCTTTGTTGTAGCTTTTTACGTAAATCAGGGTTTAACTTTTTAGCCTGTTTTATAAAGTTTTTTGAATAAGCGACAGTCATTTGCTATTTCAGTTCATTGGCTAAAAACTTCAGTGCTTTACTATTACTGTCAAACTTATGATAATCACTGGCTTCAATCTTTTTCTTGGAAGAGTCTAGTTGTCTAGCTGTTTTGACGTTAGGTACTTCTGGTAGTTCAAATGTTACACTTTGCTCGGTAGTAAAGCGTCTTAGTTCATTATTAAGAACTACGCTAATACTAATGCCCAGCTTCTCAGCAGTTGCTGCTGCTTTTTCTTTTAGCTTAGGGTCTGTTTTAAGATTGATTACTGAATAGTTACTCATACCAAAAGTATATACTTTTGGTATAGTTTATGTCAAGACAAAATTTAAGGGGTTTATATCTATTTAGTTGCTCATAATTTCTTGATTAGCTTGTCTATGTTAGCAATGTTCTTTTGGGAGCTAGCAACTAACTCAAAAGACAATTGGTTTTGGCTTTTCGTTATTGTTATTCCCTTTTTGTTTTTTTGATGATTTATATAAATAAATGCCCCAAAGGACAACTATTATAACCACTAATATAATGGGGACTAATATCAACAACGACTAGTGATTATCATTATTAACCTTTTGCGGTCTAGTGTCTAAATTGTAATATTAAATGTCGGACGAAGTGGAATAGGAATTACCGTAGAGGTATTATTAAGTGAACTAGAAGATGCTGAGTTTTGAAGATTTTGTGGTGGTGCGGTTAAAGAATTGCATTGGCCTATACTTTGAGGATTGGCAGTGTTGATCCCGGTTCCATTGGTTGAATTTAAGTTTATAGCCATGTACGACTATTTTATTATATAGTCACACTTTTTTAGCCAGTTATATTAAAGGCTAACCCTTTAATAAGTTTATTATACTTAACAACCTAATCACTCGAAACAAACTCATTAGTTAGTTTAAAGCAGATAACCAACATTGAAAAATTCAAGCTGCCAAATATAATTGGGGACTCTTAAGCCCTACTTAAAAACTTCATATAAATAATTCTTTAATTGGCCTAGGCGATTTTTGGATGATGATATGTTGCTAACTACTTAGTGTTTATTAGCTAAACATCCAATCTAATTATTTATATAATTTAGTATTCGCTCTATAGTTATTTTTTTAATAGATTAGCTATCTAGGATGAGCGCTGAAGGTTTTTTGATGGATTTTGATAACGAGCAACTGTAAATGCCATGATAATCGGTATATCTATAGCAAAAATAACTAATATTAGTATCAATATTAGGAGGGTTTTACCTCTGACATCATCGAAAATAAAGATATAGCCGAGCATTCCTGCTTCAATCAGATATTCTAGCCCTATCCAGCGTAGAACTAGAAAAAACTTGTCCCAGGCAAATGCTTTGATTTGGCTTAGTAATAAACAACTAATAATAGCTAATGCCCCACCCAAGCTCAGTAATATCACGACAACTGTCATAGACGGAAAATTAGGTAGGTGAGCGGCTATATATATGCCGTCAATTATAACTAGACCCAGCGATACTAAACAAAGTTGACTGACAGGCGGTAATTTTCGCTGCCAGTCTTCAAGCTGTTGTGAGTCTTGTTTATCTGACTGTAATTTACTACTGTTATTAAGAGCCTTACTTGTTTTCATAACGTTGCCACCCTCGTCATAATTATAAGAGTAGCTACTTGCATTACTCCTAAAATAGCCGACCCATAGATAAATCGACGCATTAGTGAACTAATAATTTTAGGATTGGGCGTTGGTTTTTTTAACTCGAACAAGACGGCAAGATTGGCCGGTGCTAAGGAGCCCATGGCCACTAGCAACATAATACCTACTACACAAAACGCTACAATTAGCCAGTTATGTTCGGGTTGGGTAGCAGATAAATATCCAAGATGACGGGCTAGTTGAAAGCCACCTGCAAGAGTCATGGTGACAAGAGTAGGTACAATTAATAACATTTTGGGCATAAATCGTTTAGAAAATTCTATCCTGGCCGGAATCGACAGTCTAGCAAGAACCATTGGACCAATGAATAATCCAACAAATAGATCAATTGCTGTCCACAGGGCACCGCCTACTACATGAAAGAAATCAAGTGCCCAGAGTTTGTTACTGGCAATTGCTATTATTAGGCCAACCAAGACAGCTGCAACAATAGGTAGCCCTTTAAGGGGCACTACTTGAAAGTCGTTCGCTTTCGTTGAGGACTTCTGATTAGCTGAAGAAGTCAAGATAGATTGTTTTTGTGTTGCTGAAGTCATATTTCCATCTTAATCTAAATATTATAATAGCCAAATTATTTTTTTAATACCTACTTACTTAAGCAGACTATTTAATATCATGAAAGCTCCAGCTATTGTCTTTGTGGATACAATATATAGACAAGTTGAGTAACGTTTGATACTATGTAGTTATGTCTAGTAACGCAATGCCCGATAAAGTATATACTCCTGAACAAGTTGCTACTATGTTGCAGCTCTCTAAAAACACTGTCTACGAATTGATTGGTAGGGGCGAACTTGTCGCTAAAAAGTTCGGTAGAGTTTATAGAGTACCTGCTAGCTCGCTCAATTTTATGTTTACTGGTCTAGACGCCGACTTGTACTATGCCCAGCAGATTGATTTAGCATCTATAGATAAGGTGCACAAAGAACTAGCAACAGTACGTACAGAATTGTAATATGGCCACTGACAGACCAATAAGAGTCTTTGTTGACTCAGACGTAATAATATCTTCCCTTATCTCAGAGTCAGGTGCAGCTTTTACTCTTATATCTCATACAGAGCAAGTAGAGCTATATACATCAAACCATTCTGTATCAGAGCTTAATAAGGTAGTTGACAGGCTCCATCTTCAACAAGAAGAGTTGCACAATATTATTAAAAACCGACTAATTTCTGTCAGGATTGACCAGACATATAAAAAAGTACAGATACAGTTTGCTGATTACGTCAGAGACTTCGATGATGCCCATGTCGTTGCCGGTGCTAGAGAAGCTCGGGTCTCGTTTTTAGTATCGTATAATGTTCGTCACTTTAACGCCGAGAAGATAAGACAAGATCTTCAGATTATCCTGTTAACACCTGGCCTATTTTTGCAATATTTGCGTAGCCTATAGTTTCTTCCCTAACCGTCTTAACTATTTTCCACATAGTTATTAATTCGGACTTAATTTGGTTCCAATTCGTTCCTATCACGCCTACCATTAAACATATAGATAGAACTTGGTATCGTAAATATTTTATA
>JAJZAF010000015.1 GCA_021799595.1 bacterium
AGGAGTCGTCTTGAGCATACGACACTGTACCAACAAGATTGGGAGGTCATAAAACCGGGCATCAAGCTGGCATTGGCTCAAGCCTTAAGTGGTTGAAAGTGCGAAACTCGTGGCATTAACAAGTAAGCTAGAAAGGACACAGCGTGAGCTTGGTTACCACTACTAGTATTGCTAACGCTTAACCGGTCCTTTTGGTAACACTTACTTAGTATCTAACGCGTTCTTTGAAGCGTTTATATAGTAATATACTGGCGTAATCGCTCTGTAGTTTGTAGCGGCTTCAAGTATGTTTCTATGCTCTGGAGGTTAATCTGAATATGAGCTGCGGTTACCCCATTGGTACTCACGCTAATCACTTTTAATATCTCAAGCGTAGAGCCAGTGTTAATAATGCCAGAGACTTGACCAGGTTTTAGCTGAAATAGCTCAGCCGTAATTACGGGAGACACGTTGTTATCGTTAATAGTGATCGGTACAGGGTATTGTCCACCGTTATTTTTTGTACTAGCATCGTCAGAAAATTGAGCTGCCACGGTTGCAAAGCTAGCACCTTTATTAATCTCTGCTAGGGCAGTTTGAGCTTGGGCTGCTGCTTTCGTATCAAGTTTTGCTACAACTGCCTGTTGTAGCAGTTCTTGTTTCAACTCCCTTTTAAAATCGCCTTCAGTCCACCCATATACTTCATTAAGCACTGCATTGAACACATCCTGGCTATTGCCAAGGCGATTCTCAGACCGTACTAGCTTGATCTGATTACTCACCATTTGATTGCTCACCGATACATGGTAGCGATTTGCCAACTGCTGGACTTCGTTTGCTTGAACAGCAATAGCCATAGCTTGTTCTTTGAGATGCCTCAATTGAGCTTGACCGCTTTTGGTAGAGAAATCGACATGATCTTGGGTTATGTAGTAGTGCATATCATGCCGAAGTTCAAATAGGTACGAATTATAACTAACCCAATAGTTACCTACTTTGGCCACTGGAAACGGTATAGCTTGGGTAATGTCATATAAAAAAGTTGAAGTGTTTTGAAACTTATACAGGAACAGTGCACATACCGCCAGAAAGCCAATAACAACAACTACAAATATACTTATTGAGGTACGAACAATGTGGCGTTTGGGCTGTTTTAAGGGGTAAATATATTTGCGGGCACTGGCCAGCACCTCCTCGCGGTGATCTTCTAGAGTCTCAGTTGTTATGCGTGGCACATTACTGAGAGCGTCGCTAACTCGTTCTTCTACCGTTTTCTTACGCCAGAGCTTCAGCCAGCGCAGTTGTGGCTTTTTTAACTTAATCTTCTTGTGGCGCTTCGGCTTCTTCATTCGACGTCGTTATAAGCTGCTCATGGGGAGCAACCGGATATTGTGTAGCTGTTATTCCTTCATCTCGCAGAATACTGAGAAGTCTTTTTTGCACACGTGCTGGATGGTGCACGTCATGAATCATTAAATCTCCTACATAAGTCTGCATCTTTATTGTACCAAATCCTAAAAGCGTTTCTTCAATGCCGGAAACCTCATAATTAATAGACTGGATCTGAGCTAAGGCCATATCAGCTACAGCCCGGTGGAATAATCCCTTTTGAGTAATCTGTATAAAACGCTGATCTGTGACAATTAAGACACTGAAGTGCCAGCTAATCCAGCTTGGGGCAAAGATAATGAGACCAATCACACAACCAATAGCTAAACCGCCAAAAAATGTACCAAAACCAAGGTCTGGACGTACAGCGACCGGTAGAATACCAACGAGCGGGCCAAACATACCAAAAACTAGACCTTTACGCATTACGATCGGGTGTTTATGAAAGACGTAAAGTACTTCTTCATTATCAAATTGATCTTCAAAATACTTAATGGGGGTGTTCTGGTCGTCTGTTTCGGCCATATTATATATATTGTATCAACAAACCTTATGCTTGGTATCCCCCACCCGCATTAGATCATAATTCGGTTACCCTAGTTCTCACCATGAAGAGAGGCTATGTTAAAGCAATTATTGAAGAAAATACACTTGCAATATATTAAGGCTAGTAGTCGCAAAGAATACCCAGTAAGCATAGTCATTGTGGTATCCCCGCTGCGATTCGAACGCAGATCTGCTCCTTAGGACGGAGTTATTCTATCCATTGAACTACAGGGACAGATACATCTAAATTAATTGTACAAGAAGAATGCTACTTTAATTGTTTGCGTGGCTGCGTAAACTGTTCATGCACCACGTGGTAGTCATACAGCTCCTCAGGCTTAAACCAGTGAGCTATTTCTTTCCCTGCCTCGTTTTTATCGGCCGAGGCATGAACAACATTAGCCACCCCCTTACCAGCTGCTGAGGCTTGACCAAAAGTAACATGAGCATAATCACCCCGGATTGTGCCAGGAAGAGCGGATTTCGGTTGTGTGTCGCCGACCATTTTCCGGACTGCTTCAACTGCTTCGACGCCCTCTAGTACCATGGCAATGACCGGACCATCTTGCATACTCGCCAAGGTACTTTCAAATATTTCATCTCCTTTTCTCGTCTTCAGCGTACCAATGTCTTCATAGTGCCGTTTATAATGCCCATAGTCTGGCCTAAGCATCTTAATGCCGACAATTTTAAAACCTGCCTTTTCAAATCGAGTAATTACTTCTCCGACGATGCTGCGCATGACAGCATCTGGCTTCAAAATGAGTAACGTTTGTTCCACTTTAGAATCCTTGTTTAGTTAGCTCTATTTTAGCAGACAGTTTTTTGTCATACCATCATCTAGCTCGAGGACATATATAATGAAGATATGCTATTTGCCCGTGCTAAAACAGATTTTCTGGAATATATGGAAATAGAGCAGAACCGCTCGCAGAAAACTATTCAAAACTATGATCACTATTTGACCCGTTTGATAGATTTTGCTGGTGATATAGCTGTCAAGGACATTGATGCCGAGCTGGTTCGTAAATGGCGTTTATGGCTAAACCGCCTTGGCACCAATACCAGCGATGAGCTCAGTAAAACTACACAGAATTACCATCTCATAGCCCTGCGCAGTTTTCTTAAGTACTGTGCAAAACGAGATATAGCTGCTTTGGCCCCAGAGAAAATTGAACTGGCCCGTACCCGTCGCAAACAGGTAACATTTTTAAATGAGAATGAGCTGGAACAATTATTTTCTCAACCGGACACATCGACTCTCATCGGCCTTCGTGACCGGGCCATATTGGAACTACTTTTTAGTTCAGGACTCCGTGTTAGCGAGCTTGTCAACCTTAATAGAGATCAAATTAACTTGAAACGACGAGAGTTTATGGTAAGAGGTAAGGGTCAGAAAGATCGCCCTATATTTATTAGTCAGGAGGCCAGTGACTGGATTGAAAAATATCTTCAGAAACGTAACGACACTTCTAGGCCTCTGTTTATTCGTTATAGCGGCAACAAGCAGGTTGATCTGAGCGGTAATTATCATCGCTTAACTGTTCGAAGTGTTCAGCGCTTGATCATTCGTTATGCCTTACTGGCCGGCATTACCAAGCATGTTAGCCCACATACGCTCCGCCATTCTTACGCTACAGATCTATTAATGAACGGAGCAGATATACGGAGCGTGCAAGCTCTCCTTGGCCATAGCAATATAGCCACCACACAAATCTATACTCACGTCACAGACCCTCACCTAAAAGCCGTCTACGAGAAATTTCACCGGGCAAAAGAGTAGCTAACTAGACCTAAAGATCTCCCTGGAAGGTACAAAATGGAGAAGAATTATACGGAGGACTAGGAGGACTAGAATTGGCCTGGGTATTTGCTCCACCTGGAACCACATCCGTAGCCGGATTGGTTTGAAATTGCTTACAGGTAGCCCATGATTGGATAGGATACCATGGCAAAACTTGAATACCGTTTTGCGTTGTCGTTATACCAGACGTGCTCGTAGTAGCCGGTAACACCTCGTCGATGCGTTTAACAACATCTTTATCCTTACCGGTGACATCAACATCTACTTCACCGCCATAAAAGTCGGTGGTAGCACTCGTCGAACTAACACAGCCCAAATCAGAATTGGCAGCCAGGCAAGCATTAATTGGTCCATACGCCCAGTTATAGTGAACCAGCCACTGGCTAACGCCTAGTGGTAAACGATTTATACTTACAGAATAGGGATACTCGGCTGCAGTTGTGCCGGCTGCGCCAGGCGCATAGTTTGCTCCTACTATAACATCATTGCAGGGGTTAACATTTGCAATGATGTCTTCATTTTCATAATTGACTGCGCCATACAGCTGCCCAGGGTTGAAAAGCGAAGAACAGGAATAAAGTGGAGGGTTCGGGTTGCTACCAGGATCATCGATCGCACCATTTGACGGATAAAGCATAACAGTAAAGGTATCATTAATAAGGTTGTTTCGCGTTATGTTGGGGGGTGCATAGATCGGTGTCAAGCTTAACTGCACTACCGGAGCATGTCCGCGACTTAACCAAGTGCTTAACTGAGGAAAACAGCTACCTGAAGGGTCGCCACAGAATTCACTGGGACCTACAGGATTATTATTTGGATTAGGAGTAGCATTGCTACCCCAGTAAAAATAGAGAGTACTCAAAGCTGGTGGTGGACCAGGAGATGATGGTTCAAGACTAAATAGAAAGTTTGCAGCCCCAGTTGAAGATGAACTAGATATAACCTCGTTCGGAGGAGTAAGGTTAACCGTCGGACAAGTATAGACAACGTCATCACTATTATTAAGCGTTGAGGCAGAATTGGGAAATAGTTTATTCTCTGGCGAATCTACCTGGTTCAGACAATAGGTGCCGTTGTAGTAGTTATTTGCAGCAGGGTCAGGTACAGATTGGGAGTCTGTCATAATGGTGGGAAGATTGTTTTTAATATCATTCACTCCACTCTCAGCAGCATAGTATGCTTGCGTACTTAACTGGCTATTGAGAGCATTTTGTTGTTCTCGTCTCGCTACTTGCGCAAAACCAACGGTTACCAACGCCATAATAATAATAAAGATAAAAGCCACCACTAGCGAGGCAAATCCGTTTTCTTCATTTGTTAGTGGTCTTAATTTTTTCATAACCATCTTCATTTTACTACATTTTTTATTGTACTCGGGAACCTATCTCCGTTGTTAAGCTAGAAGCAGCACAAAATTGAAATTCTGTAATATTCTTGCAGGCAACATCAGGGTTATTAATAAGTGTCCCATTGCCCCCGTTTGCGGTTGTATCAAGTAGGTTGTAGTTACCGATTGCCATACCGACCGCCACGCCATAGTTGCCGTCAAGTAGTGGCGCTATCGGTCCTGGAGAATTATTTACCTGGCCAACTTGGAAGTTTGTCAGTGTGGCACCTGAAGGAATATAGGCTGTTCCCCCATCATTTGGTGTATTACAAAGAATATCTATCGTATACGTCGAACTTGGAGCAGCCGGGTTACAGCTAACTGGGCCTGAAGGAACAGGTGAGCCACAGCCAGCTGTAGGTGTTACGTCCCGCCAGAGTGCTTGAGCAGTGTCATTGCTGGCTGTACCAACCTGAAGACCCTGCACATAAAGATAACGAACGCTACCTATACACACAGCATCTTCCGTGTAAGTTGTCGGCGGGCCGCCATTTATGGATATAAGTCTGGAGAAATACGGGAATGTAGCAAATACCATATTACCGCTATTGTCCTGTACCTCTTGCGTGATCTCTCCAGCAATATTACGCACGTCATTTTGTACATTCTCCTGTGTAATACCTTTGTTATATACATTTTGTATCCCGATCATAACCATAGTCGCAATCAATAAGACCACAGACACTATAGCCGTAGCTATCATGAGCTCTAAAATTGTAAAGCCTGATTGCTGTAATGAAAGATGTTTCTTTACCATATTATGGATATACCCTGTAATAGAACCAGACGTTATTGGTGCCGCCACTAATATCTGGCCAGCTTACGTTAACAGCGAAGTTGTTGAAATTAATTGGCGGACTTCCGAGCGATTGTGGATAGTAGTAATCCGTAATGGTATACGTAGCTCCGTACGCAGTATCAGTCAATGTATTCGTGGGAGTTATCTGAATAGCAGCTGCTTGGGTCGTTTCATTATTATCTGTCATAAAAAAAATCTGGCAGTTTGAAGTCGTTGTAACAGTTGCAGGACATGCCTGTGTCGGAAAAGAAAAAGCAGCAATACCGTTGCCGCCTGGGCCTGGTGTGCTTTGTATAGTAACAGCACGAATCTCTTCTATCTGTTGCTCAGCTAGTTTTGTTGCGTATGAATTCTGCTCAGACTGTTCAGCGTCTTTCAGGCTACGAGAAGCTGATGCGTAAGATATAGAAAGCGCAAAACCCAAAACAGCCAAGACAATAAGTACCTCTACAATAGTATCCCCTTGATTCGTTGCCCTCTTGAGTTTGAATGGTAGCAATTTTAGCATGAGGTACCTCCGAGTTTATCAACGCGAACATCAATCTGATTATTTATACTACCGATAGCTATATAGGCATACTGCGTACCGTCAGTAACACACATGACAATGTCTTTATTTTGCGGAACCAGCGTTAGGTTTGTTCCTAAGTTACTGCTCACGTCAGGCGGATCAGTACCAGATATCCCGTTAACGTAATAGAGCTGTACTGGTTGAGCCCCGTTTTGAGCTGCACTGTCGTTATATGTACCCAGGCTTTGCATGACTCCAAGAGCATAGCTAACAGGAAATGGAGCTGTAAAGTTGCTACTGTTAGATAGCCCCATACTAGTAACTTGCAAGTTTTGTGGAACCTCACTTGTACTATTAAGTTGTGAGATAACTGTCGGCTGATCGAGATCAAGCGGCGTAGATGGCCTGTTGGGATCTGGTCCAGCTGGTACGCCATTCAACAACCTCAACCCGGCAACTGTGTATGTATTATAAGTAAGGCTCCCTGTAGTGTTAGAGAAGAATTGATCTATTTTCCCCAAAAAAATACATTGGTATTGAGTGCCCTGTGTGTCTGTTGGCTGAGGATTGAGACTAATAGTAAGTGAGCTGCCACCAGAATTGCACGAGAGATCAACGTCGCTATATTGCCCATCACTTACTTGACTCACTGTATTTTGAATACTCGACGCGAGTTGGTTAACACCTTGCGGAAAGCTTGTTGCCTCTTCTTTGCCGCTAATGAAACTTGCTGCTATTAAGAACATAACTGCAGAAACAGCTAATACGATCATAACTTCAATAATTGTATAGCCGCCAGGTGTTCTTGCACCTTTCATGATAGTTCTCAGTATAGCACAAGCACTATGGGGTGAAACACCTTAAATATGGATAAAGGCCTGCTCATACCATGTAAGTATACCGGTGCCAAATAATTCAACAATAATTATGGCCAAGATAAGAAAGGGGCCAAAGGGGATCTTACTGGTTTTATGAAGCCGGTTTGTTATCAGCAGCGGCAGACTAAACAATGTGCCGCAAATAGCTGCTAAAAAAAGGAGGAGTAGACTTCTGCTAGCAGAACCGGCAATAAGACCAAGTAGCCATCCCAACTTAACATCGCCGCCACCGATCCATTTACCATCTGAAAGCTGAAATAAGACATAAAATATACCACCACCAACAAGCACCCCTAAAACAATATCCAGCAGAACCGTTAAAGGAGAACTCGCCGTCGTAACATTAATAGTTCCGTATATGACGGCCACAGCCGCGAGGGGATAGATAATACGATTTGGTAACAGCTGCCAGCAGATATCATAAACAGCCAAGGCTATAAAGCCTACGAGCAAGATCAGCCATAGAGTAAATGTTGCTAGGTGAACACCGTGCAGTGATGAGGGCCAAAAAATATAGGAAAAGGTAAATAGGGTAGCTGTGAGGAGTTCTACAAAAAAATACTGAACCGATATAGGGCTTTTGCAGTACCGACATTTACCCTTTAGCATAAACCAACTAACCAGCGGTATAAGGTCTCTCGCTGCCAATCTATGCCGACAGTGGGGGCAAACAGATCGGCCCCTTACAATAGAAAGATCAGATGCCGCCCTACTGCTTTTTCCCCCTTTTGCCTGTTCATGAATTCGCCAGACAAGTGCATTGATAAAACTCCCAAAGCATAAGCCGAGGATAAGCAGTAGCACTATTACCATGAACACTATAGTAACACAGCTCTAGAACTCAAGTTGTTTGAAAATTAGGGTAGCCCTCTTTTCAGGCATGGATAGAGCTACCCCTTCAGAATCTTTATCCTCAAGCTAATCTATTGAGCCGTTGCACACTCTTCCTGTAAACCGTTGGCATTGCCTGGGGCTTCTACCCAGTATATAACAACTATATTATTGCTATTGACTGTAGCACTTGCTGAACCTATACCAGTTTCGGTAGAGTTACAATCTGCATATGTCTCGACATATATGTGACTGCCGCTGGCTGGGCTAGGATCTGTAGTATCTTGATTGGCGTTAGTCGTAAAAGTCACATCGCTAGTTGTATAATAACCTGGTTTCCAGTTGGCTGTAAAATCCGCTGCCGATGTTGGCAATGCACCATTTTGGTTACTTATGTACTCATTGATTGCACTTACTAGGCTTGATGCATCATTGCGCCGTGAGGTGTTTCGTGCGTTTCTCTGTAGCGCTGGTACCGCCAATAATACAATTAATAGGATTAAAGCAGCGATAGCCAACACGATCATAACTTCGATGATGGTGAAACCTTCGCTACTTGTCTTTTTTAGTTTGTTAAGCATTACAAATGCCCCCTTTGTAGCTATATTTTAGTGCTTATGGTTAGATGATAACTAGTTATCTTCCTAAAAGCAAGCAGTCGCATTAGTTATCCACAACCTATATATTCTGACACTCTGACGTATATCCACCAGAGCCACCTTCTATCGCATAGAGAGCTACCACATTATTGTAATCTGCGCCCCAGTTTGAAGAACCCCCGGGGGAAGCACCCTGATTTGGATAACAAATCTGGTAGTTGTAAACTTCAACGGTTCCTGTGCTTGGATTTGGCGACTCCGTACTGCTATCCTGACCTACTGCCAGCTTAACATTATCCGGTTGTTTGTAGAAGGTGAGATCGTTAAAGACAAATTGCAAAAAGTAATCATTAGAGTTAGATATAGGGGTATTACACGTTGCTTCATGCGCATCAATGTTGCCACATGGCTGCGGAAAATTATCCGAGTCTTTCAATTCATATTGGGAAACAGCATTAAGAATCGTGCTAACATCTTGTTTTCTCTCGTTATTGCGAGCTGTCCTTTGTAGAGACGGGATTACTTCAAGAACTAGTAGCAATATGATGCCAGCGATAGCGAGAACTATTAAAGTTTCAACAATGGTAAAACCTGCTAACGCACCGCCCCTGCGAAGCTGCTTGGAGGGTCCAGCTGACCATTGTCGGCTACCATAGAATGATTTTCTCATGAGCTCTATATATTATTTGTAAAGCTTGATTGGTTGACAAGCCCATATATCGGTAAGAGGATGGCTGAGACAATAATTATAGCAATCAAACCCATAATAACCATCATCACTGGCTCAATAATGGTGCTAATAGCTTTAATCTCGTTATCTACTTCTTTCTCATAATAGTCGGCCACTTTCTCCATCATCGTTTCCATGGCTCCTGATTCTTCGCCAATCTTGAGCATGTTTGGAACGAGTTCCAGAAAGTTAGGGTCCTTGTCGAGTGCTTCACTGAGCGCCTTACCCCCTTTAACTTGCTCTATTGCTCTATTCAGAGAGCCCTCGATGTGGACATTATCGACGGCATCGCCACAAATTTCTAGCACTTGAATAATCGGCACACCAGCAGCCACTAAGGTTGTACCGGTACGGGCAAACCGAGCCATATACATCTTCATATATAGGTTTCCGACTGGCCAGGCCTTCATTTTAGTTCTATCAACGACCTTACGACCGCCGAGTGTACGCGCCCACCGAGAACCAAAGACAACTATGACGACAAGCAATAATAGCGCAATCCACCAGAAATGAATTAAGAAATGGGAGACATCAAGAAGTAAACGCGTTTCAATTGGCAAAGACACACCCGGTAGACTGGCATAGATATTCTGCACCGCCGGCAATACCTTCACCAACATAAAAACAACCACCGCCACCATTACTATAAGTACGATGGCCGGGTAAATTAGAGCACCGCGGACTTTGCTAATAATGTCAGCATCCTTTTCTTGCTGATCTGCTAAACGCTCTAGTCCCTTGTCTAATGTTCCCGATGTTTCACTCGCTTCTATCAAACTAATGTACACCCGGTTGAAGACTTTCGGATGCTGAGAAAGCGCCTTACTGAACGACATCCCTGCCTCAACATCGGTGATAACTTGGTTGATGACTGCCTTAAAAGCCTTATTTGTTGTCTGTGTTGCCACACTTCGTAGTGCTTGAACTAGCGGTAAGCCAGCATTAATAAGCGTAGAGAGCTGGCGACTAAAAAGAACCTTATCTTTGGCCTTAATCCGGCTAAACCTTAGGACCCTACTCTTCTCCAATTGGATATCCAGTGGCGTATAACCTTGTTCTTTTATTAGTTTTGCTGCTGCCTGTTCATTATCTGCCTGCACTTGTGCTTTTATTTTCTCACCAGTTTTCGGATTACGAGCCTGATATTTAAATGTCAGCATCAGTTTAACCCCTCATCAGCCTGTCAAGTTCATCAAGGTCAACAGCAACTAGTCGAGCCTCATCATAGGTTATGATACCGGCATGTATCAGCTCGACGAGAGTCTTATCCATTGACTGCATGCCATACTCGGAACCAGTCTGAATAACTGCTTCAAGCTGATGGGTCTTGCCCTCTCTAATAATATTACGAACTGCAGGAGTAGCTATTAAAATCTCGGCAGCGGCAATTCGTCCTCCCCCTATAGTTGGTATGAGACGTTGAGAAACAATAGCCATAAGAATATTACTCAATTGGGACCGAATTTGCGGTTGCTGATGTGGAGGAAAGACATCAATCATACGGTCAATACTTTGGGAAGCACCGTTCGTATGTAGCGTGGCAAATACCAAGTGGCCTGTCTCGGCAATTGTAATGGCACTGGCAATGGTTTCAAGATCACGCATTTCACCAATCAGCACAACATCCGGATCTTCGCGAAGAGCGCTTCTCAGTGCAGCGCTGAAAGAATAGGTATCATAGTGTACTTCTCGTTGCACAATGAGTGATTTCTGAGATTTATGAGTATACTCAATCGGGTCTTCAATGGTAATAATATGCCGGCTCTGACTTATATTAATCTCGTTCACCATAGCAGCAAGCGATGTTGACTTACCGGACCCAGTTGGACCGGTGACCAGTACCAGCCCACGAGGGTACTCGGTAAATTTATGTACAATCTGCGGTAAACCAAGTTGTTCAATCGATAAGATTTCATTCGGTATGAGGCGCAAAGCGGCAGCTAAATTACCCCGTTCATGAAAAGCGTTTACTCGAAATCGGCCCAGTTCACCGTACGCAAAACTGAAATCAAACTCTTTATCCTTTAGAAGAATCTGTTTTTGATCTTCATCTAGGATGGCAAAAATGAGAGCTTCTATTGCTTCTTCAGTTAAAGGATCAGCTCCACTAACTGGCGTCAGCGCCCCGTCTACTCTCAGCATCGGCGGTAAACCAACTTGAATATGTAAATCAGAAGCTTTTTTACGAATAACTTCGTCTAGTAATACTTCTATTCTTGGTTGTCCTTGCATGTTTCTTTTCCTACCTTTACCCTCTACGCATTATCCTCGGCTGCCACCCGGTTAACTTCAGATAGTGTGGTTCGACCGTCGAGAGCTTTAAAATACCCGTCCTGACGCATATTAACCATGCCCTCACTTTCGGCTTGTTTTGCAATTTCGCTGCTAGTTGACCGCTTCATAATTAATTCCTGTACTGCCTCGGATACTTCAAAGACTTCGTACAAGCCCATTCGACCGCGGTAGCCACTCGGGGCGTCTGCACTATCTACGCCCTTAAATAAAGTATAAGCGGTTTGGTTCGCTAAGGGCAAGCTTTTATACCCCATGTCCTGCGCGACCGCTGCAACTTGATCAGCAGTTTGCGGTAGCAGTTTGCCAATGGCATCTCGAACAGCCTGAGCCTCGACTGGCGAGGACTGGTAACTTTGTTTGCTGACCTCATCAACCCGACGCACCAATCGTTGACCAATCACTACCCGGACTGTGCTGGCAATGAGAAATGGTTCAATACCCATATCGAGCAATCTTGGTAAAATACCGGCAGCACTATTGGTGTGAAGTGTACTAAAGACTAAGTGCCCTGTTAAAGCAGCCTGCACAGCAAGTTGAGCTGTCTCGCTGTCTCGTATCTCTCCTACCATAACAACATCGGGGTCTTGTCGAAGAATGCTTCTTAAGCCTGTGGCAAACGTTAAACCTACCTCTGGATTAACTTGAATCTGGTTGATGCCATCCATTTTGTACTCTACTGGATCCTCTAACGTAACTATATTGATGGCATCATCTTTAATTTCCTGAATGAGCGCATAGAGAGATGTCGATTTACCCGAGCCAGTCGGCCCGCTAGTCAAGATCATGCCATTTGGATACTTAATACCTTTACGGATAGCCCTGAGTGCCCTACCGGTGTAACCCATATCCTCTAGTTTAAGAGAGGTACCGGTTTTGTCTAACAGACGGATGACGATCTGCTCTCCCCAAACAATTGGTGCCACGGCGATACGGAGGTCAATCTGTTTCTTGTCAACAATGAAGCTAAATTGACCATCCTGAGGTGTCCGGTGTTCATCAATCTTAAGATTAGCTAAAATTTTAACCCGGGAGACAAGCGCCGGTTCCACGCTTTTTGGCAAACGCATAATTTCTCTCAGCACTCCGTCTATTCGGCAGCGTATCTTTACTTCTTTTTCTAGTGGCTCTATATGTATATCGCTGGCACGGTTGCGTCCAGCAAACTCTAAGATCGCTGTCAGCGCCTTACTGACAGGAGAATCCTCAACAAGGTTACGCACACCCTCATTTTGAGAAGTAGTTTCCTTGCCCTCCTCTGCTACCGTTTTATCTGCTTCCTTTTGAGGAGTCTTAATGGTCTTGAAGGCTGACCCCATCTGAGTATCTAAGCGAGCTTCATATTGTCTAAGAACTTGGCGTATACCAGACTCACTTGCTACATATACCTTTAAAGGCCGTCCGATACGATTACTTAAAAAGTCTACCGCCTGGACATTGTCCGCATCGAGCATAGCAACTACTAATTTGTGCTGCATTTCTCCTAAAGGCACGGCCATGTAGCGCTGAGCAATGTCTTGCGGCAAAAGAGTGAGCACCTTCGGATCAATTTTTGCTGCTGTGAGATTAACATAAGGAACTTTAGTAATGGTAGCATTTGCCTTGGTCAGTTGCTCATCAGAAATGTAGTTATTTTTAACTAAATACGTTACAAGTGGCTGCCTTTCCTTATCTGCAGCTATTTTAGCTTCAGCCAATTTATCACTACTGAGCATATTACTTTTTACAAGTACATCCTCCAGGCGCTGTTGCCCATCGACTGACAAAACGCTCATGTTAGTGCCCCTGTAATTTTTTTTGGTTTTTATATAACACTAGCTTCTCCAGCCCTAAAAGGGGTTTGGGTTAGCACTTTGCCCAATTGAGATAACCTTGGTTGGGTCAATTGAACTACTGTTAAAATATGCCTGAGCTGGCCGTTCAAAATTACCGGTAATCGGCTGTACGACTACAGCTTGCTGCTGATGAGCGGCTGACTTAAATATCAGCCTTGACACAAACAATGATATAACAGCACTAACGATGATGATGACAATGATTAAGGCAAGGTCTTTTTGTTTCATGTTAATTTACTGTCTCCGTACTAATATTTACTGTTTTAGCCGGTTTATAATAGCTGTGTGCTGCGACCGTTACGGTTAAAGAGCCATTCGAAGCAGTTATGTTAATAGTGTCTATTGATATTGGTCGAATGGACTGTTGCAGCACTTGTATCAGCTGTTGAGTAGACGCATAACTTGCGTTGCTGACGCTGAAACCGAACGGCATTGGCTGCGGAGAGGGGTTAGCACTGCTACTCTGTCCAGTGCCTTCATCGGTGCCGGTTATCCCTGTGACTTGCATACCAGTTTGGTCCAAAATGTTCTCTATCGTTGATGTCAGACCAGGAAAATCATAAGCAGCTGGTAAAGCATCCAACACGATCTGACTGTTATCATTACTGGAGCCAGCCACTGTATTCGCAAGTTTAATGGGTCGACCGGTCTCGAACTTATTATATGCGTTTACTAAGGTCTGGTAATTACTAACGTTTGTCTTCAATTGACTAAGAGCTGCATTCTCTGTCGACATGACCTTCGATTGATAAAGATACTGGCTGAAGACAGTCTTGGCTGCAACCAGACAGAAAACTGTTATAAAAGCAGCGACAGCGACAATAGCTACCATCTGTGTGTTGGCCTTATCTATGGCTAGATGTTTTGATGAAAACCTAAATTTATCCAGATGCATATTATTGTCCTCTTCCCGTATTAATGTTGGGCGGGGCATTTACAAACAACGGTCCTGGATTTTCCTGATCAGACCGAGTTGTTACTTCATTTGGTATAACTAAACTAATATCTCTAGTAGTATTAAATATGTTTGAATCAAAGTTGGTCGTAATAGTAAACGTTGCAGGAGTAGCATTATTGCTACCAGTACTTGAGCTCGTATTTAGTGAAAAGCTGGAAAGAACTACATTACTAAAAGCCGGTAGATTGTGGGAATGAGCACCGCCACTGTATTTTGTAAACTTAAGCGTATCAACATACTGATCAACTTCGGCAAGCGAGCCGGCTCCACCGGTGATGGTGAGAGTATGGGCATCAAAACTAACACTCAGGTTGTTAATGTTAATTGTCACCGGTGTTAGCTCGTTGAGATAATCAAAGAGACGACTGGCAGCAGGCTCTTGAGCATGAAGGGAATTAACAGTAGTTAGTTGACTTTGTATCGTCAGTATCTTGTTAATCTTTGGTTCGTTTTTGAGCTTCGCTGTTTCATTACTTACATTCGTTCTGAGATTATTGAGCTGGTACTTCTGTACTCCTTCGGCAATGAACAAAAGCACTAAAATAGCAATGGCGACGGCAGTTACTAGAAAAGACAAGACAGTTGCAAGACGGCGCGCACGTTGCGCCTTCAGGTATTCCATCTTGACATCTGGAAGTAAGTTTAATTGAATCATGGTTCACGCTCCGCCAGACCAACTGCGACGCTGAACTGATTGGATAACGCCGCCAGTTCATTTTGTCGGTCCCGGCTATATGTTACATTACGCCAGGCATTTCCAATTTCAACTTCTACGCTAAACTTATTGGCTATATAGAGCGGAAACTCAGGTATAACTGAGGCACCACCGGTTACGACAATACGCCCGATTTTCGATCCTTTGTATCGTGTTTGAAAGAACTTTATAGACTTCTCTATCTCGGTAACAAGCAGATCAACGGTCCCACTGATAGCTTGAAATACCTGACCTTCCAATTTTTCCTTGCTCAAACCAAACTTGAAGACAAATTCCTGGGCCTGCTTACTGTCAACATTAAGATTTTGAGACGCAGCTCGTACAATTGCTTCTGCTCCGGTAGGAATGCTACGGGTAAGGTGCGGCTTATTCATGAAGACGATAACTAAATCAGAAGAGTGATCACCGACGTCTAAAATAAGTTGAGCACTATTATCCGAGGTTGCTAAGGCTCGAGCAAGAGCAAGGTTATCTGGCTCAAAAGCGATGACGTTAAGTCCGATCGACTCTAACATATCTAGCCGATCTTCTACGAACTTATTGGGTACACTTGTCAGCAATATCTCCTCTTTTGTTGTGTCTGCTGGCGAATCACCAAGTAACGCCCAGTCGATTTTTGATTCAACCAGAGGTGTTGGTATTAAGGAGTCGGCTTGGAAATGAATAGCCTTGGCTAGCTCACCAGCCGGCAGACGGTCGACATCCGCAACTGTCGTAAAAACCCTGTTCGAAGGAATACCGACAGCCACGCTTTTCGTAGTAATGTTAGCTTGGCCAACAAGTTGCCTGATTATCTGGCCCAGCTTATCCTGATCGGCTTTAGAATCGCTAATTGCCAACTTGCCGCTAACTGGTACATATGCGTACTTCATAAGAGTTTTCTGACCACCTGTGTTACTCAATTGCACCAAACGAACAGCCGTGGTACCGATATCTAGACCGAAGAAATCACTTGAAGTAGTCAATAATGAACTCATAAGCTACCCCTGATTATAGCATAAGCAGGATAGTGAAAAATTCGCTTGTGATGATCTGCCCACCGCATAGTTTTTATATCTTTATTAACGTCCTAGTGCTTATTGTAATAGCTTTATAGTACCGGAGGCAAGTTATATATCTCAGAGGCACTATTTGCCTGATTATTAGTTTGTTGAGTTACAGGAGATGATAGGTAGTATTCAGGACTAAAGTCAAAGACCTCAGCAGCACAGGTAGGACGAAGTGAAGTTGCTCCAAAATTAGGGTTAAATCCAGGCACAGTATTAGTAATACCGTTTAGGTTACTGTTGCTACAGTTACTGCCAAGTCCAGGCGGTGGGCTAACTGTAGTAGACACATCGATAGTTTCAGTTTTATAAATAGGATATTGGTCAATAGCTTTCTTTGAAAATCCATAGCCCAAGGTTGTGCCATTGTTTTCAACCGGCGTAGTGATACTACTAGAAGTAGTAGCAATATACCCAAGCGGTATGCCGTGAGCTAATCCTTCTGACCATGTTGTACACTGTGACATAAAGGATACGACAAAAAGAGAAACCAAACCAGAAAATGAAAGATCGCTGCCTTCGCAAAGAAGCTCATAATTTCCTGATGGAAAAATATTATTCAAAAAATAATTATCTGAGGCAGAAAATATATGAATACCTAAGGGAGTAGGAGAATTGCACGTCGGTGCCGGTTTTGTTCCACTACTTGTTGCATACCAAATTTTATTTGGATCTCCCCCACACATAAAGCCATATAACATTAGAGATGGGTTATCGTAGCCTTCAAAGACATTGATAGTTTTAGTTACAGTTGTCGATACTGGTGTTTCATCCCTTAGTGATCCATAAGTGCGCATCAAATTAACTGAGTCGGCCTCGAAACTACCATAGACAGTTAGCTGCTGATTACAGCCATTATATAGATTAGCAGCAGGCATGGGACTAAAGC
>JAJZAF010000016.1 GCA_021799595.1 bacterium
ATTACTAACAAACCTAACCAGAAACCGCCTTCAAAAAGGATTACCTAAAGTAGGACATTTCTAAATTGCTAAAACCGGACATTTCTATTTTGGTTTAACAGCCCAAAAGTAGTGACTAGTTATTAGAACGATGCAGGAAAAAGCTTACCCATGATTCAAAGTTTTTCTGATAGGTCGGTTGTTTTGACTTTGAGGGAAAGGAGATGCCAACGGTTGATGGTAAATTTACTGTGTACAACCACGCTACACTTGGAGGAACTATGATTTCCTTTTCACCAGGTGCTGCTAAGTTGAAATTCTGTCGAGCGGATAATTCGAGATACTGATTACTTTGATAGTACTGATTTTGTAGTGCTAAATTTTTATTCTTTAGTTCTTGAACTTTATTTTGTTGCTTTAACGTTTCAATCTGTTTTTGTAGACCATAATTGGTTTGGATAACCTTTACGCCACTCCAGCTTATGAGAAGAACGATCACGACGAAGACCAACTGACCGATAAAACGAGCATCGTTCAGTTTATTAATTAGCGTAATAATCTTATGTTTGTATTGATTTTTTATTGACATACAGATGCACAATATCATTATATAACTTACCCAACAAAATCTGCTATACTCCCTCTGTTAGCAAACGCTTTCACTTTGGGGGTGTAGCTCAGTGGTTAGAGCAATCGGCTCATAACCGATTGGTCCCTGGTTCAAATCCAGGCACCCCCACCAAAGTTCTTATGTTTATTTTGAGGAATTGTTAGCAGCTTGTTTCTTGGTTGGCGTAGGCAGTGTCGGGGTTAGTTGCGAAGTTCCAACCATAGTATTGAGCAGAGATAGTCTCCGCTTCCTCTTCAGATGGCTTGGTGGTTTTTCCGCTATTGCTATCGTTACCCATAGCTGTAAGTACTTGCTGACATGTGGCGTTATATCCAAGGGTCATAACTGACGGAGGTTCAGGTGCATAATGACCTGCTATATATTGCCAGGCAGTAGAGTTAAGGTCACCGTTGCTACATGTTAAAGGTCCGACAGTGCCATCTTGAGCAGTTGTTAATGCTTGAGTACACGTTGCAGCCTTTGAAGGAACAGTTGCTGGCGATAAAGTAGCGTAGGTAGCTTGTGTGCTTGATCTGCTACTTTGTGTAGAGGTGCTAGACGTAGATTGTGATATTTCCTTACTGAGTTTATTCACTTGGCTTTGTAGACCAGACACTTGTGATTGAAGGCTAGAAACCTTGGTATTCGCATCATTAACCTTACCGTGCTGCCAGGAATAAACTCCATAGCCCACAACAGCGAGAAGAATAACAGCTAATAGGCTAAAAAGTAATGGTTTTACCCTACCCTTTGAACTACCAGATGGCTGGGTAGTTGGTTGATAAGAGGCTTGTTGAGTATTTACAGGTTGTGTTGTTTGATCATCCATATTGGTTTAAGTTTAGCATAAGTTTTATAGCAGATTGTTTCAAAAGGTTTTATCTTATACTTCTTTCTGGCTATAAAATGTATATGACCTCCTGAGGTGGCTTAACCTTGAGCCTTTCCAGGCTCAGCCGTGTGTTATTCCAGCCATCAGCAATATCAGCTAGAATATCTTCAAGTGAACGTGTTTCAAATAAGCTGAGAGCGTCTCCACCAAAATTTCAATGTAAGTGAACCATTATAAGGAGTTCTTACGCCCCACTGGCTTATAGTAAAGTATTGGTAGCCTGAGCCGCATGAGTAGGCTGAGAGCCTTAGTTTTTGGATTAGTTGTTGTGGGGGGTATAACGTTTTGCTTAAAGTATCTTGTAGCTTTGTCACTTGTTTATTAAAACTAGTAAGTTGTACCTGAAGGCTTGAGACCTTATTATTGGCATCACTAATCTTCGTTTGCTACCAAGAGTAAACACCATAGCCCACTGCGTCAGGATACTCATGTCAGAATAACTTGCTCATTGGGTAAACCTTTACTCTTGTACTTATAGTGGTGACAGCGTACGCCTATGAGGTAATGTTTCGAAAACATTTTTAATGAGCTAACGAATACCGTTTGGAAAAGATTTTAGATGAGCTAAGTTGAGTCTATTGACAGATGACATGCAAAGATATAGATTAGTAATTGAATAATAAGCATAACTTAATAAAAATGAACACCTCACGTGTATATAAGCCAAACGAACTTCACCCTGTTGAAAAAGTTGCTGCTGTTTTAGCAACACCTAATCACGGAAATAGAGAACCGGTTTTATTTGTTTACACTGCTCGTCTAGCAGAAGACGAAGAAGATTCAGCTGATGAAAACCTATTTTTACTACTTGATCCAGAGATGGACATAAAAGCGCCATCGGGATCTGTTACTGTTAAACATGCCGAGGACACTAATGAAGCAAATATAGTCGTATCCTCAGAAGAGCTGAAAAATAAACCCGGAGTTCTTAAGCTTGCGATTTTGGGTATTATTGAGAGTCTTGAAAAAAACGAGATTGATATTAATACCCATGATTTAGACTTGCCTGAGAAAACTTTGAGGGGTTTAGGCGGAACAGCAGTTAAGCCTGACTTTATTAATCTAAAAGTAGCGGCATAAATAACACGATCCTTAAGCAGCATCCGCCAATCCATCAAGGGGATTAATCTCCCGGGCAGTATATTGTGGCACACGGGCAAGTGGAATTGGCTCAATCACAACCTCTCCTTTTAATAGTGGATCGTAGCCCAGAAAGATAGCCTTAGATCGATCAACATCAGGCATGTCTTGAAGCATTTTTTCTTTTATTGTCTGAAGGTCATTATCTTGAAACTCTCCAATTATCCAGTTCCTTATTACGCTTGCCGCCTCCGTAATACGAACATACCGCTCCTCTTCTGTGGAACTACTTACTTCTTTTAACATAGCTATACCTTTTTAGTGTTTTGATTTCAATTGCGTTAATGGTCTGATATTTTCATTATCTACCCAATATATGAAAAAGCAAGTACTTTTAAACAAGTTTCTGGAGTTCTTTTTCTATGCTATCTAAGAGAGCTTCTATTGTCTTCATTTTCATCATTTGCTCGCGAAGCTCTTTAGCTTCGTCAAAGCCATTTACATATATTTTACAAAACTTGTTCAAAGTATAGACGGGTCGTTCTTCCCTTTTCCACGTCTCATTAAAAAGCTTGACGTGTTTTTGATAGAGTTCTAATTTTTGCTTTTTAGTGTACAACCCCCATGAACTTTTGCTGGCAAAGGCAAATGGGTCATGTAAAATGCCCCGACCGACCATAATGCCATCTAACTTGTACGCTTTAGCTAATTGAAGTCCGTGCTGCTTGTTTTTAACATCACCATTACCAATAATGAGTGTGCTTGGTGCAATGCGGTCTCGTAATTCTCGAATATGTCCGATAGCCTCCCAGTCAGCCGGCACTTTACTCATCTGTATTTTTGTTCGGCCATGGATGGTTAGCATGTTTATGTTCTGAGATAAAAGAAACTCGGGCCAACTGAGATCTTTTTTGTCAAAGCCCAGACGAGTTTTCACGCTCACTGGCAATCTTCCTGCTAAACCTTCTTGCGTTGCCTGTATAAGCTGAGCAGCTAGAGATCTGTTATTCATAAGAGCCGCACAGGTACCATTTCTGACTTCACTTTTTTGTGGGCAACCCATATTAAGATCGACACCGGCAAAATTGACATCTCCTGGCAAGCCTAGTTCGTGGGCAAATGTACCATCTGCTATTTGCTGGGCTGTTTTAAAAAAGTTATCCGGATTTTTGCCCCAAATCTGAACAATTAACGGCTGTTCCTTGGCAGTAAAACGTAATTTTTTGAGTAGCTTTATTCGACCTGGACTCTGCAATCCATCGGCGTTGACAAATTCTGTGAAGAAAAGATCTGGGGCCGCACAGCTTCTTACTACCCTCCGAAAGACAGTGTCAGTGACATCATCCATCGGAGCTAATATGAAAAAAGGTCGTTTTAGCGCTGCTTCGTACATATCACCAGACAGCTAAAGCAGTAAGCTACTCCCACTTAAAGACACGGAAAGCAATTACATATATCACCACAAACCAGATAGCAACGAGGCCGATTTGTGGCCCTATTTGCAGTAGACTCTTGCCTTCGGTTGTCAGCAAGCGGAGACCATCTATAACTGGAGTAAGTGGTAGATAGTTGGTAATTGACTGCAGCCACTCTGGCATAAGGTACCGCGGGAAAAAAGTACCTGAGAGAAAAAGCATTGGAAAGACAATAATGTTACTGAGTGGTGCCGCTTGTCGTTCGTTGCGAGCCCAACCACCTATAGCTAAACCAAGACCCAAGATCATGAATATGCTGAAGATAGTAAAGATAGTAATTTCTAAGTAGTTACCATCAACCTTGAGATGAAACACTTCTATGGCTACAAGGAATTGAATGGCAATTGATATGATACCGGTTGCAGCTTGGCTGAACATGGTTGCCAAGAAGTATTGCCAAGTCTTTAGCGGTGTAGTGTGGAGCCGTCGTAATATGCCCTGCTTTTTTAGCTCTGGAAAGACGTTGACCGGACCGAAAATGCCGAGACCGATGATAGAGAAGCCAAGCAAGCCTGAGAAGGTATAGTCAAACGGCGTAAGGCTTTTTTCATTCAACTCTTGACTGCTAACTGAGAATGGCATACGAGTGGCTACAAACTTAGCATTCAGCTGATTAAAGATACTTTGAAGTACGCTGGTTAATGCTTGTCCCGTACCAGAGGTTGTTTCATTGTAGAGCACTTTTGCTTGGCCAGATGGATATGGTTGACTGGCCTCGGCTGTCCCAAAGTTTGGTGGCAGCACAATGATGCCATCAAGTTGATCCTTATCGAGTTTATTTTTGGCAGCAGAAAGCGTGGTGATGCTATTGTCAATTTTAAAACTACTGCTGGCATGAAGCTGGTGGTCTAGTTGGCTAGCAAACGCTGTCTTGGACTGATCAAGCAGTGCTACACTAAATGTTACATTTTTGTTGCCGCTGTTGAGACTACCAAAGACAAAGAGAAAAATAAGGGGAAATAGAATACTGAAAAACTGGGCTAGACGATCTCGGAAGAAACGTCGAGTGCTGAGCTTAGTAAAGACAAGGACAGTCCGAAGTTGTCTCTGCCAAGAGAGAGATTTTGGTTGCTCGGCCATATCAATCCCGTAGTCCCTTTCCCGTTAAGTCTATGAATACATCTTCTAGATTGGCCTGCTCAACATGCTGTTGTTTTTTAAAGCCACGCTTTAAGAGCTGCTGAATAAGGTTACGAGGGGTATCGAGAGCAATAATTTTTCCTTTATCCATAATCGCTACCCGGTCACAGAGTAACTCTGCTTCTTCCAGATAATGAGTGGTTAAGATGACTGTTACCCCTTTGTCACGTATTGAGCGTATGAGATCCCACAAGTTACGACGAGCTTGGGGATCAAGTCCTGTAGTCGGCTCGTCGAGAAAGAATAAGAGAGGGCTATGAACAAGAGCGGCAGCAATACTTAATCGTTGGCGTTGACCACCAGATAGATTTTCGGCAAACTCTCTGGCTTTGTCGCCCAGCTCAACATCATCTAAAAACTCTTGAATATTAACCTTCTCCCCATACGCAGCTGCAAACATTTCAATAATCTCAGACAGCTTCTGTTTATCTTGGAAAGCTGCTGTTTGTGGTTGAACTCCGATCATTTGTTTTATCTCATTAGGATGAGAGGCTACATCGATACCATTAACCGTTATACTACCGCCATCTATTGTGCGCAGTGTTTCAATCATCTCAAGCGTGGTAGTTTTGCCGGCTCCGTTCGGTCCCAAGATACCAAAGATTTCACCCTGTTTGACTTCAAATGAAATAGCATTCACCGCAGTCTTATTCTCATACTTTTTGGTGAGCTTTTTGACTTTGAGAATGATTTCAGACATGTAGTTTCTACTATATCAGATGGCCTAACGCTAGAATAAAAGAAAAGACCCGATGTTAAAGCTACAAGCTCTTCTCGAGTCTTTTACTTTATCCTCTTAGTTATTTGCGCTTAACCGTCAAGAAACCGTTGCGAGGGTTTTCGTTGACTTCAAAGCCACTAGGTAGATCAGTACCCTCTGGCCGTTGGTCCTTGCTGAAGTAATAGATAGTTTGCTTTTTGCCACCACGAAGGACAACGTCCTTAGAGTTTAGGTAGTATGTAACACCCTTTGAGTTCGTGTGCTTGTAGGCCATATGTATCGGCTCCCTCTCTTACCGTTAGTAATGTACCCCTAACATACTCTGGTAATATTTTGTTTGTCAACCCCCTATGTCGTAATTTCTTAGATAACAGAGGAGAAGATGTGGTTACGCAATGTGTCTGGATAAACCTAAAACTTTTATCTTGCATTCGTCGTTATAACTGTATTACACTGTTTCGGTAAGCATAAAAAGTAAGGGAAAAGGTGGACAAGAATGGATTTTAACAATCGCAACGCGTTATCACATCAAGACGTTGGACCTTCTATTAATTCAGCGCCGAATGGAGTGAACGTCAAGCCCAGTGGCAGTAGAAATAAAGGGATAGATAAATACCGCTGGAACCGTATCGGTATATTTGCCGGTTTCTTAGCAGTCGTTATTTTATTTATCGCTATTATTGTTCTTATTGCCTCTAACAACAGCAGCACTCAAGACAAAGCTGAAGCTACATATATCAAGCCGACTAAATTACAAGCAGTCTTTTTAAATACCGGTCAAGTCTACTTTGGCTACATTAAAGCTCTTAACAATAACTACCTGGTATTGACAGATATTTACTACCTCCAAACCTCTTCAAACAGCTCAAGCTCTAGCAGCACTAATAGCGCAAGTAACGTCACCCTCGTTAAGCTCGGTTGTGAAATTCACCGACCCTATGATCAGATGGTTATAAATCGTTCAGCAGTCACCTTCTGGGAGAATTTGCAATCTGACGGTCAAGTTGCTCAAGCTGTCTCTCGCTATCAAGCTCAGAATCCCTCGCACTCCTGTACCGATCAGAGTAGTTCTGCCAGCACTTCCAGTAGCAGTACTGCCCAACCTTCTACCACTAACAAGTAGTTACCTCTAGGTTATATTGCGGCGAAACCAATAGTCAGTTATAAGGCTGACTAGAAAAAGAAGTCCACAAATAACGGTTACAACAAGGCTCCAACCAGCTATATCCGGAGACCAGGTCGGAGAAACAAATGAGAATTCATACAGCGCAGACGGAACTGCTGGCAAGCTAGTATCATGCGTCTCGACATATTGCTCCACACAAGGTACACGGTTACGGCCAGAAAAATCGACTGAGTCTTGCTGCTGACAGTAGGACTGGGCAGCGGTGTAGAGTGACTGATTGGAATTTATCGCCGCCTGACTCTCTGAAGCCAATACCCTCTGATAAGTATACTTCAGTTGAATCGGCGGATAGACACTACCTTTGCCATTATATAAGTTAGTATTCATGTGTGTTGTTACATAATCACGCAACTGATCAAGGGCAACCGCTACGTTGGCGCTATTCTTATCTGCATTATAGACAGCGCTACGCAATTTAATCATGTGCTCATTGTTGGCTCTCAAAGCAAGAATGCAGATAGTTCCGGTTAGTAACGTCAAGACAAGGAAATAGCGAGGTTTTATAAGGCGAAGCTTCGTCCATATGTGGTGAAGATGCCGTTTATTCATCTTTTCATTATATCTCAGCTGGACGGTCTTGCCTCGAAGAGGTTACTATGAGAAGCAGTATGCATATTTATTTCTCGGGGATCGGCGGTGCAGGTATTGGCCCATTAGCTATGGTAGCCAAACAAGCTGGTTATGAAGTTTCGGGTTCAGATAAACAAGACTCTGAGTATATTCACTACTTACGGGACCATGCTATTACCAACATTCATATTGGACAGCAGCGAGATGGTATTCGCGCCATTCATGAAGCTCATCCTATTGATTGGTTTGTCTACAGTTCTGCGCTACCTTTAGAGAATCCAGATGCACCAGAACTCCACTACTGTCATGAACAAAATATTAAAACTAGCAAGCGTGATCAACTTATTAATACGATCTTAACCGATAAGCATTTGCGGCTCGTTGCCATTGCCGGTACTCACGGTAAAACTACAACAACTGCTCTCGTTATTTGGTTGTTGCTACAATTCGAAGAGCCTATCAGCTACCTGCTGCCAGCAAAGACATCTTTCGCTCAGCTCGGTACGTTTGATCCTGACAGTAGATATTTTATCTACGAGGCTGACGAGTTCGATCGTAATTTTTTGGCCTTTCAACCGGCAGTAAGCCTCATTAGCGGGGTTAGCTGGGATCACCATGAAATATTTCCCACGAGAGAAGATTACCAAGAAGCTTTTCGGGAGTTTATTACGCAGAGTACAACTACATTCATTTGGCAGGAAGATAGTGACTATTTGGGTCTTGAAGGCAAGAGAAACGGCATCCATGTACTTAAAAGTGACGAGTCGACTATTAATAAACTGGGGTTGCTCGGTAAGTATAATCGTTTAGACGCTTGGCTAGCTATTACTGCAGTTCGCCATATAACCAAACAACCACTTGAAAATCTCGTGAAAGAGGTTAACCGTTTTCCTGGCTTGCAGCGGCGCATGGAACAGATTGTGCCTAATCTCTTTAGTGATTACGCCCATACGCCTGAGAAAATTCGTGGCGCCATGAGCGTCGCTATGGAAACTGCAGCGCAACGTGGTCAGAAACTTATTGTGCTCTATGAACCCTTAACTAACAGGCGGCAGCATTATATTATGAATAATTACAAAGACTGTTTTAATGGAGCTGAGAAAGTATATTGGTTGCCGAGCTACCTTGCGCGTGAGAATCCAAGACAGCGTATCATTACGCCAGATGAGCTCATTAGCCATCTGGACGATCCACGAATTGCTAAATCGGTAAAACTTGGACCAGCTCTAAAACAAACTATACAAAAACACCTTAATGCTGGTGATATGGTTGTGGCCATGGCAGGTGGAGGTGGTGGCAGCTTAGATGACTGGCTGAGGCAGGAGTTTCAAGTCTAACGATTGTCGCCGCTGCCTGATAACGTACCCCGTTTCTGACGACTGCTAAGTTTCTTTATGTTTTCCTTGGCAATGGTTTCAAATGGTATACCGAGGTCATGAGCAAAAACTGCTAAATACCAAAGGACGTCGCCGATTTCCTTGCCAAGCTCTACCTTATCCTCATCAGTCATAACCCCATTCTTGTCACGAATTATTTTCTTGGCCTTTTCAGCAACCTCACCGGCCTCACCATTAATGCCGAGTATCCAATGCAGAGAATCTTTAAAGACATCGCCGCTGGTAATAACTGTCTTCAGAGCTTGTGTCTGATACTCATTGAATGTCATAGGTGCATTATACTAGACCTTTTCATCTCCTTGGCGCAGCACTTCAATAGCATCATCAACAACTCTTATGATAGTTGACGGTTTACGATCTGATAAATCGCCTCCGTCTTCGTAAAAATCAACCTCATTATGAAAATAAGCTTTGGCTTGCATAAGATTAACAGCTGGGGGTGCTTCGGGTGGATTGGCACTACTTGTTAGAAGCGGTCCGGTTTTGAGAAGCACTTTTTTTAGTTGTCCTTGCCGAGGTATTCGTACTGCTAGACTTTGCTTACCTCTATGTAAATAGGCAAGCTTGGGATCACCCACAGGTATAACGACACTTATGGCACCAGGCCAGAATTGCTCGACTGCCTTCAGGTAGCGGTGTTTGAGACCTAACTCCTCCAGTTGCTTTAGATTGGCGGCGATGAGCGTACCTGGCTTATTGACACGGTGCTTCAATTCATACAGCCTTTCAACCGCTGCTTTATCTTCAGCCCTGGCTACAATACCATAGACTGTATCCGTCGGAACGATGCCGACGCTGCCTGGATGGGCCAGTTGACCAGCCACATCTTTCATTGTTTGGTTTTCATGTAGGCAACGACTGCCAGCGTAGCCAAGCCCAGGACGATGATGATGGTAGCAACAATAGCAGTGGCGACGCTGCTGTTTGTCGGTTGCTGAGTCCGTGGTGGCTTTGGGGCTGGCGTAGGTGGCACTTTGGGAGATGGAACAGTAGCTACAGACGGCTTCGTGTCATCCGGAGGAACTGGCTGGTCTACTTGAGGAGGCCGTATGTGTACTGGTTCCATAGTCGGCGGTGTTTTTACGTCTGGCATAAGGGAAGTCTCTTTCGTATCTTAATCTAGATTATATCACGAAAAGCTTACATATTAACTGCAAATTAAAAGCACGCTTAAAGGCTGTAATATTGACAGCGATAACTAATAAGACCCTCACTTTTTAGTTCCTGTAAGACAGTCGTGAGACGTTGGTCATGACAGACTGATTTAAGTTGCCGTATTTTATATGGTCGTTCGCTCAGCAATCGCAATATTTGACCTCGTATTTGACGCTTCGACCCTTTAAACTTTGCTTGAGTGATATAACTCTGACTTCGTTTGCTAAGAGCTGGATAGAGACTCTTTAGGTAACTGCCATAATCCATCAGCGCCCAATACCACTGACGGGGCTCCCTCTCGTTAAGGGTGCTTTTGATAATTGGCATAATAGCCTGATCGCTCACTGAGGTTTGTTCTCCAAAGAAGTGATGAATAAAAACAGATCGAATATTGGTTTCAATAAAAACAGCCGGATAATTGTATGCATAGACAACGGTAGCAGCAGCCGTGTTCTTACCAATACCTGGTAGTTTGACGAGGTCATCTATGGTCATGGGTACAAGATTGTGGAAGTCCCAGTGAATAATCTGAGCCGTTTGATGTAGGAAACGAGCTCGACGGTTATAGCCTAGTCCGTTCCAAAGTCTGATAATATCCGCTTGACTTGCTTGGGCCAGGTCCTGTACGGTCGGAAAAATACTAATGAATTCTTCATATTTTGTGACGACGCGACGTACTTGGGTTTGCTGAAGCATTATTTCGCTGAGCAGTATCTTGTACGGATCAAAGTAGCCGTTACTTTCCGGTAGACGCCATGGCAACTCGTGACGACCACTTTGACGGTAATATGTCCAGACAATGTTCTGAAAATGATTGCACTCCATGTATCTACTCTAACCATTCCATTGTATTATATGAAGATTAATGATTGGGAATGTCTCCAGATTTGCCAAGCGCCTAGTCGTGCTCGTGCCTGGCATAATTATTGCCTACTTGTCTTTTCGTAATCTTCTGCCTTATATTCACCGCCGTCTGCCGATCGGCTTCGCTATATTTGTGACTTACGTACTTGTCGCTTATATTTTTATACCGGCTCTGTTTAGAGGCTACAGAATTCTCAGGCCCGCCAAGCATGTACCGTTTTACTGCGTTACACCGGACGGATTCGCTTCGGATCCAATTAATGTAGGGATCATCGGTACTCGTAGACAGCTTATTACGGCAATGGAGGCAGCTGGCTGGTCAGTAGCTGATCCGCATACCAGTAAGAATATGTCTCGGCAAGTCTTGAGTTTTATTTTTAGGCGAGAGTACCGAAATGCCCCTGTAAGCAATCTTTACTTGTTTGGACGAAAACAAGATATAGCTTTTGAAATCCCGGTTGCTGGTGCCGGCGTCAGCCGCCATCACACACGGTTTTGGGCAACGACCTTTGAAGAAAAAAAGCGATTAGCGGTCCACACTATTCACTGGCATCATCGTAAGAGTCATGTTTATGGAGATAATCTGCTCTGGGTAGGAGCGGCTTCTTTAGATGTGGGATTAGCGCCAATTCGTCATAATTTTCAACTGACTCATCTGATTCATCCCGACACCAACCAAGAACGGGAGTTGATTGTGGCGCAGTTGCGGAAGCAACATCTCGTGGACCGTCAAACAGTTATTACACTAGATAAACCATACAGGCTCATGAATAGAGCACTGACTGCGTATGCCAACGCAGATGGCATGATGAGAGTAGTGTGGCTCAAGAAATCGAAACCTTAGAAACCGGAATATTCGTAGTTACTCCTAGTAGCTGGCTCATAATAACTGGCGATGTTAAGCGGCTCACGACCACTTGATAACCCAGTAGCGGGCATAATATATAACTGGTTATTATGGGCAAGCAATAGGTAGGTATTAGTGTACCAACCATAGACACTGTAGCCACTAAGCATAGCTACTTGCTTAGAGTTGGCAGCGCTGGCGTTGCCAATCAAAATAACATCCTGCCCATTTTCCAGCTCTGACCAGACAGTCTGTTGACTGGATGGTGAAGGCACATAGAGTGGATTTGTCTGGTTAAAGATTGTCTGATTAATGTTGGCCGAAGAGACGTTTTGATTGTTGTATTGATAGTATGTTGTAGTGGCGTTTGTCACGTTTGGCACGGCAAAATACACTGTAGTTGGTGTCGAGCGGTTAGCAGCTATAGTGCCGGTGGAGCTGGCTGAAAACGATTGGTAATCTTTCGGTGTTTGACTGCCAAATACAAGTGCTCTGATTGTGTCGTTTTCATTTGCCAAGTCATAGCCCCCGGACGCATTCCACTGTGTACTATAGACAAGCGCATTCCCTGCTATGAAGAAATTAGTTAGGGTTTGGGTAGCATAACTACTGCTTGTTCCCATTGCTTGATTTTGGTCAATCTGATATAGGTTGCTCTGGGCAGCGTTATATTCTTTAAGATCCATGTATCCTTGTTGCCATGGGCTCATGTTGCTATTCGTCAAGCTATAGAAAAAGTCATCACCAAACCAGCCGATAAGATTGAAGTTAGCATCGGTACTATCGAATTCAGTTATCTGGTCATTTGCGGTATTAATGAGGTACAGGGCCGGGTGGGTGCTATTGCGGTTTGCTTCTAAAACCAGGTAACGCCAGTCTGGTGATGCTATTAATCTAGTTGTCGCGGGCGTTTCGCTTGCACTGCCAGCAAGTACTGTTTTTACGTTACTACCATCTAGATCAGCCTTCATGACATTGATGCTACCGCCTTGGTTAAGAAGGTAAAAGACGTTGCCGCTGGGTGTGAGAGAAAAAGTGTTTATTAATACCACACTAGCAGTCACTGTTACATTAATATTTTTAGTATTGTAACCAGGATCACTAATAATTCCTGGCTCGGACGAACGTGTTGTCGGCAAGGCGATAGTCGCCTGCCCTTTACTATCCGTTTTGGCAGCAGTATTGAGTACATGGATAGTAGCCCCTACGAGCGGCTGTCCACTTATAGTGTTTAGTATGGTAATCGGTACTAGCCGGCCGGTTGCTACGAGATGAACAGTCACGGGCTTTTCCTGACCAAACAGACCAACGAATTGATGTTCACTCGCCTTTTGATAATACTGTTTGGTGATGGTTATTATATGGTCACCAACTGGTATACTTACCTTTGCCATACCGTCAGCGTTCGTGGTAGCTTTACTGCTACTAACTTGCACACTTACATCGCTGACCGGTGTTTTGGTTTGGCTGTCAATAACAACTACCTCAACCTTTCTTTTTATAGCCAATCCAAGTAGTTTATAGCGGGTGAACGGAACGGCGAGCAGTATAACTAAAATGGCAATGAGAATGAGCCAGGTCCATTTATTCGTAAATAGACGACGTAGCTTCTCTTTCCAACCAGAAGTTTTTGGTGGCGGTCCGGCTCGTTTAGCTGCCATCATATCATCCACAGCTAGCACCATGTCGCTCTCGCGAGCTACGATATCGTCAACCGCTTGATCTGTTTCGGGGTTATCAAAGGCATCTGATAGTCGTTCTTTGGTCTTTGTTTCTGGTGGCTGCTCGACAATTTCAGTTTTTTTCTTAGTAGGCACGCGTATTTTGTCATTTTTTAACTCTGGCGCAGTTGAGGGAGTATCACTATCGTCACTAACCAGGATTTTTTTGGTAGCCATGAGTTTATTGTGCCATATCCATAAGCAGTTTACTATTTTTGCTTTTGTATGATGCAGTCTTATGTTTTCGGTTCATGCCATAATACATTTTATGAGTAGGAGACGAAAAATATTAATTGAGGGTCTACTAGTAATTTGTGTAGTCAGCGGGGTAGCTGTTAAGTATTTCTTGGATGAAGCGAATCAACCGAACGACGGTATCATTAAAGTCAGCAAAGTCAACAATAAGCAGAATAACGGTGGCTATACGATAAATCTGACACCTAAAAAAATAGTCGGGCGGTATGTATCGTTTGACTATCCGGCCGGTATGACTCAAAAACCACAAACGGTCTTTGGTTCGGATCTTGAAACATTTGCTTTCACGGCTCGTGATGTTACAACCTGGCAGCTTGGCGTTAATGTGTCTACACCAAAAGGGGGTACTTTAAACGGCGACAGCGGTTTTAACTTTCGGGCACATAATCCCGCTCTATACCAAGAAAGCTATATCAATGTTAACAATCAACAGGTAACAGTCATGAGCGACAAAACAGTAAGCTTTGGCAAGGTGGCTTATTTATTACACGGAGCGCAGCTGGCAACCGTTTCATTATACGGTGATGATACCACCGGCACTCAGCCGCTTCAGAATGTTTTTATGATGGTTCTTGACTCTTTGCATTGGCAGTAGCCTGATTTGCGAAGGTCTAGACGTCAATTTACAATAGACTTATGTTACGTTTAGGTGCAGCATTAGGTATTAGTTTACTATTTGCTTCTTTTTCTTCCAGCAGTAACTACCAGCTGCAGAACTATAGCATTGGCCCTGGCGCTACCAACAGCTCTTCTTCAACGACGTATAAACTACAAGGTACCGTTGGCGAGCAAGCTAATGGTTCAACTGCAGGCAGCACCAAGACAGCCAATAACGGTTCAGTCCAAACTGAGCAGCTCAACGTTCCGGGTGCCCCGACTTTGAGCAATGGTTCTGGGACTTACTATAATCAACTGGGTTGCATTATAAATACTAGCAACGATCCGAGTGATACAACCTATGCTATTGAAGTAGCTACAAACAGTTCCTTCACTTCGCCGAGTTATGTTCAAGCCAGTGACACATTAGGTGCTTCGCCAGTTTACCAGAGCTACAGCTCGTGGGGTGGGGGCAGTGGTTTTCTCATTATTGGCTTATCTTCTTCGACTACCTACTACGTTAAAGTGGCAGCAAAAGAAGGATTGTTTACGAACACAGAGTACGGTCCTTACGCGAGCCTGGCGACAGTTAACCCAACTATAACTTTTTCAGTCTCACCGAACTCGGCTAGTTTAGGTAGTTTCTTGCCGAATACTATTGTTACCAGCTCAAACTTATCATTTAGTTATGCTACTAATGCAGCTTCCGGCGGTAATGTTTACGTTATTGGGAAAAACAACGGTTTTTTGAGTTCATCACAGAGTTACTTGATTCCAGCTTACAGCGGTAATTTAGCATCTACGTCTCAGGGTTTTGGTATTCAAGCATCTAACCCCAATCAGACGTCAGGGGGTCCGCTTACAACAGTCAGTCCTTTTAACGGTACTGGTAATACCGTTGGAGCTGAGTCAAACACTTTGCAACCAATTCTTACTACCTCTGCACCGATTGTCGGTGGAACAGCCAATGCCGATGTTCAAGCTAAAGCTTCATCAACTGCGCCAGCAGTCAATGATTACCAAGAAGTCTTCACCTTCATAGCAGCCGCTAGTTTTTGAAGCTAAAAAGCTAGAATCGGCACAAGAATCGGCACAAGCCGAGGGAATTGTAAAGATGACCATGACCCCATTGTCTTATTATTAAAAATCGCTTATGCTAATCACGTGACTAAAAAAACAAAATTAAAGCATAATCAATCAGGCTTCAGCACAGTTGAGGTAGTTTTAGTTATAGTAATCATAGTTCTTGTTGGGGCAGTAGGTTACTTAGTTTACAAAAATCATCATAAAACTTCTACGGCAGACATAACAACTACTTCATCCACAAAGCACGTCACGCCTACATCTACAAAAACTGCAACAGTAACACCAGTCCAGCCAGTTAATCCAACAACAGGCTGGAAATCATATACATTACCTCAAGAGAAACTTAGCTTTAAGTATCCATCTAGTTGGAGTCTAGTTACTTATGCTGACTCTCCTACTCAGGGCGATGCAGTTAACTTAACGGGCAGCAACAACGCAACTTTGACAATAGATGTTGGTGCTGGAAATGCAGGATTTTCATGTCCTTATGGCGGATGTAATATTCTGAACGCTGATCCAGTTACGTTTGTTGGTCAGAAAGCATACTTTGACTCATTCTCGGGTAACGGCTCAAACCCTGTAAGTGAAACAGAGCTATCTATGTCTGCTAGCTCAATAAGTTTTTTCCCTGCAAAAAATGTTGTTGCACCTGCCGAAGACCAAAGTACTGCAACTATTGCAATAGGATTCAATTATCGTGGATCTTCCCAGCAAAATTCTAACCCACAAACACTGTCGTATATATTAGCTGACCAAAACTACCAAGATGCAAAGTTAGTTATTGAGTCGATGAGTTACTAAACCAGAGTGTAACTCATGCTACTATTTGCAAGCAAAACAGACTCAAATCAAAAAGGTTAAGTGGTCGACCCTTTCCATACACATAACCGCTTTGACTTAGGCCTTTTTCGGTAATGGTTAGTATGTACACGAATCAATCGTTAGTAGGGTCGATTCGTATGTCGAAATATACACTTGCTGGCGTTTTGCAGTCAATACCCTGGTGCCTGCGTTGGTTGTTGTAGAAGCAGAATATAGTGGTCGACCAAAACCATACAACCATATAAGACTTCCTTTTCCGGTATAATCTTGGGTAATATACTCGTAGAAGAAGGTCTTCATCTATGCGAAGACAATTCACGCCTGAACAAAAGGCAGCTGTGGCGGGATGCCGTGAAGGTAGTGTCAACATTGAGTGTGTAAACTACCTCGCTGGGTAGCCGGAATTTAGGTATTGGAATATACCTTCATGGTACCTCCTTGCTGACTCAAAATCGTTAAAACTATGATCGTTAACTTTTGTCCGTCTTCTTACTTCTCGGAATTCCCTCTCTAAGATGTTGGTAGATCTAATAGATGACCACTTATTCCTGGAGAACTGGTAGTAGGTCAAACAATATTCAAAGTTGTGCTTTAGGCTGTTCATAGCTTTTCTTCC